>JBMYPE010000173.1:0-4744 GCA_049600015.1 Kangiellaceae bacterium | reverse complement strand
CTTCTATTTCACCTTCATCAACAAATGATGAGTGAACACGTACAGTTTCAATACCATGTTTATAAAGCATATCCCCTTTACCAAGTAGCTTTTCTGCACCCATTTTATCAAGAATTGTTCTTGAATCTACTTTAGGCGCAGGAGGTATGGGTACTGTATTTAAAGCGCAGGATTTGAGAAAAGTAGAAGCGCGAGACAATAATCCCTATGTTGCCGCTAAAATCTTAAACGCTGATTTTAAAAACCATCCCGAAGCATTTGTGACCTTACAAAGAGAAGCTAGTCGATCTCACTTATTGTCACACCCTAATATTGTTACTGTGCATGATTTTGACAGAGATGGTGACACGATTTTTATGACAATGGAGTTGATGAAAGGGCAAGATCTTGATCAGCTTCTCAAATCTAAAAAGAAATCTGGAGGTCTTGGAAAGGATAAGGCTTTCGCAATCTTAACTGAGTTTTGCGAAGCGCTGAAATATGCTCATAAAAAGGGCATCATTCATTCTGACTTTAAACCGGCAAATATTTTTGTAACCGATGAAGGAGCGAAAGTTCTGGACTTTGGTATCGCTAGACTAGCATTGGAGTCAAAGCATAAAGATCATTTTGATGCCGGTGTGTTGGGTGCTATTACACCAGCCTATGCAAGTTTAGAGATGATTCAGCGGAAAGAACCACACACCAGTGATGATGTTTTTGCCGCCGCTGTGATTGCGTATGAAATGCTATCTGGCAAACATCCATACAATTCATTGTCGGCTGCGGCTGCACTAGCCAAAAATTTAATACCCGCGCCAATACAGGGGCTAACAAAGCGCCAATGGCATACTTTAGAGTCGGCTCTTAAGTTAAAAAGAGAAGAGCGCACAAAAAGCATTGATGAATTTTTGCTAGGGATGACTTTTACACCTAAGCTTCCCACTTTTAGAATAGTTAGTTTTATCCTGCTTCCAGTACTTGCTTGGTTCGTATACAGTAAATATTTCGCACCTAACGAGCTAACAGCGGCAATTGAAGAAACATTATCCAAAGCTATTTCATGTTATCAAGCCGGTGACTTTAAATGTGCTATTGATAGTGCTAACTCTATTCTCAATATGTCACCTGATCATGTCGATGCAGAAAGACTTTTAAGGCTATCAACAGAACAAGACATGCAAAAGAAAATAACGACTTATAGCGCTGAAATACAAAACTGTTTTAACACTAAAATACTTAGTCAAGAAAATTTGAATTGCGCACAAGAATCATTTGAAAAATTAATGTTGATTGATAAAAAACAATCGGCGATCAAAAATGCGAAGTTAATAATAGAAAAAAAACAACAAGAATTAGTTTTTAATCAGTTAATGAATACAACTAAAGAATGCATGGAAATAAAAGATTTTTCTTGTGCAGCAAAATACTCTGCTCAAGCCGTCAAGTTATTTCCTAATAATTCCGATGCGATTCTTTTATCTAATGATTCGAGCCGTTTATATAAAGAGCAGCAGCAAGCAAATCAATTAATGACTCAACGTTACAATTCGGCAATGGCTAAAGCGAAGAAATGTTATCAAAATCAAGACTATCTCTGTTCGATAAAGCAAGCCAGATTAGCTCTCAATATCAAACCCTCAGACGCTGAGGCGACCGACGTTAAAGAAGATGCTGAAGATGCTCAAAAACAATACGAGAAAAATTTACAGCGCGCCAACAAAATCTTACAAGATGGTCAAGCATGTTTTAAAGCTTTGAATTATAGTTGTGCCATTGCAAAATCTGAATCTGCTTTAGAGTTTGTGCCCAACTTAAAAGCTGCAACACAACTAAAACGGGATGCAAAAAACGCGATGGAAAATATTAAAAAAGCGATCAATATTAATTAGATGGAAAGAACAAAATGAGGACTAAGAGAATGAAATTAACAAAAAATAGTAGTCAAGGTAGTTTAAGCCAAATCTTTATGGTGAGTCTAATTTCTGTGACATTAATGTTTGGGAGTGGCTGTGGCGGATTGAGTAGTAAAAGGCTCAAGCAAATTGGTGCGGTGGTTGTGTTGGGAGTCGCTGCAAAACTAATTTATGATATGGTAGTCGAATACCAATCAAAACAGGTCAATGATGAAGATGAGGTCGTTAAAAAATATAAACTTGCACACGGTGAGTTACCTGCTGAACCTCAATTAGTTACGTATGAATCAAGCATCCAACCTGGCGATGTAGTGACGGTTGGAAAAGATATTTCCATTCAGTCAAAGCTAGAAGTAGTTAGAAGTGCAAAAACTAGGAATCTAATCATAGAAGAGAAAATTACTATTTTTGATAATGAAGATAACCAAAAAGAACTTAAATCCTACGTGAAAACCGTCAATGCAGAATCGAATGCCAGCGGTGCATTTGAAAACGAGTTTACTTTCCAATTACCAAAAGGAATGCCACAAGGGATTTACCCTGTTAGAACTGAGGTATTAGTAGATGGTAAGGCATTTGCGCCGGTGAATAGTCAAATGCAATTAGTTGATATTAGAAAAGTAGAATCATTAGAATTGAATGCGAGTTTATAGTTGATGTTAAAAGTTAGACAGTTAAATAAAATAGTTAAAACGGGTGAATCCTCCCTTCAAATATTGAAGGATATTGGCTTTGATTTACAAAAAGGGAAAAGCCTAGCCATTGTCGGTGAATCAGGATCAGGAAAAACAACGCTGCTAGGATTGTTAGCGGGGTTAGATCAGCCTTCGAGCGGACAAGTTTTTATAGATGAAAATTCTATTTTCGAAATGTCGGAAGATGAAAGGGCGTTAGTCAGAAAAAACATGATAGGTTTTGTCTTTCAGAGTTTTCAGTTAATTGAAGGTTTAACAGCATTAGAAAATGTCATGATGCCATTGGAGTTGAGAGGCGATAAGCGAGCTAAAGAAAAGGCAGTTTCTCAATTAGAACAAGTAGGGTTGGCAGAACGATATCATCATTTTCCAAATCAGTTATCGGGTGGTGAACAACAACGAGTGGCAATTGCCAGAGCTTTTGTGTGTAATCCTCAAGTTTTATTTGCAGATGAGCCAACTGGAAATTTAGACACCAATACAGGGCAAAAAGTGATTGAGTTGATGTTTGAACTGAATACTAAAAATAATACAACGATGGTATTGGTCACCCACGATATTAAATTAGCCGCTCGGTGTGATTACAAAATTTCACTGAGTGCAGGTGAGTTAATGGAGTCAGATTTGCCAAAATGAATAATTTAAGTCAATTAATCGTCATAGCCTTTCGAATTTTTAGAAGAGACTGGCTAAGAGGTGATCTTTCAATTTTAGTCTTTGCATTGTCAATTGCAATGGCATCGGTTAGCGTCATTTATTTGATTATTGACAGAGTGTCTTCTGCTACAGATCAACAAGCATCGCAAATCATAGGGGCCGACTTAGTCATTAATTCACCCAATGAAATAGATCAAGACTGGTTAAACAAAGCAGAGCAATTAAATTTAACAAAAGCGAAAGTGATCAGTTTTGCCAGTGTTCTTTCTGCTAATGGAAAAATTCAACTATCAGGGGTAAAAGCGGTTTCCAAAAACTATCCATTAAAAGGACGCATTGAAGTATCCGATGTTCCGTATGGCACTAGTGAAATTGCCAATGAAATTCCAAAGCAAGGAACCGTTTGGATCGCGCCAAGAATTTATAATCAATTAAATGTAGAAAAAAGTTCAATGCTAGAGTTAGGTTACGCGGATCTAAAAGTGAGTTCCGTTATAATGTTAGAGCCTGGACAAGGTTCAACGCTATTTAATGTTGCCCCTAGCGCCATCATTAATCTCGATGATTTAGCTGTGACAAAAATAATTCAACCAGGAAGCCGCGTTAATTACCGTTACTTGTTTGTCGGTAACAGAAATAAAATAGAAGAGTTTCAGTCATTTATAAAACCACTGATTAATTCTAGCCAAAGACTAGTGACTATATTTGATGAAACGCCTTTGGCTGGCTCTGCTATCACTCGAAGTAAAAAATATATTAGCCTTTCAAGTATTTTAACTCTGATCTTATTAGGTATTGCTATCGCGATCACTGCCAACCGGTATGCTACTCGCCAGTTTGATATGAGTGCTTTGATGCGGTGTTTCGGAATGAATAATCGACAAGTGCTTTACGTGTTTATTTTTATATTAGCTTTTGTGGCATTGAGTGGAATTATTATAGGCGCGGTTTTTGGATTGTTGTTTCAATGGCTTATGGTTAGTTGGTTAAGCGAGTTGTTTATGGAGACGCTTCCAGCACCAAACTTATCTGTTTTGTTGTTTCCGGCGTTTGCATCTTTAATCTTACTTCTAGGTTTTGCTATGCCATCATTAAGTCAGCTAAAGGATGTGCCTCCTATGCGCGTACTTAGACGACAACTGGCACCCATGAAAAACAACCTTCGATCAATTTACCTGATAGCATTTTTGTCAATTTTGGGAGTAATGTATATTCAAATTGGCGATCTAAAATTAGTGTTAGGTGTGACTGTCGGAATTCTTTTGATGGCGGCAATATTCGCTCTTTTTGCTAAGTTAGTTTTGTCACAAATTAGGCGATTATCTAACAGCAAAAATGTCGCAGTTAATTATAGTTTGCGTCAATTAGATGCTAATAAAAATGTCACCTTGCTTCATTTGTTGTCTTTTAGTAGCACATTGTTTGTCATAGCCATTGTGATTTTAGTGAGAACCGAGTTACTCGATAAATGGCAACAAAGTATTGCAGATGACACGC
>JBMYPE010000172.1:0-4834 GCA_049600015.1 Kangiellaceae bacterium | reverse complement strand
TGGAGCAAGAAGCTGAGCGTGGAATTACTATCCAGTCGGCAGCGACTACGTGTTTCTGGAAAGATCATAGAATGAATATCATTGATACTCCTGGACACGTTGACTTTACCGTTGAAGTATATCGTTCACTTAAAGTTCTTGATGGTGGTGTTGGTGTTTTCTGTGGAAGCGGTGGTGTTGAACCACAATCTGAAACAAACTGGCGCTACGCGAATGATTCTGAAGTTGCTCGTATTATCTTTGTTAATAAATTAGACCGCATGGGTGCTGACTTTTATCGTGTGGTTAAACAAGTTGAAGATGTACTTGGTGCGACGCCACTCGTTATGACTCTTCCTATTGGAATTGAAGACGATTTTGTTGGCGTGGTTGATGTGTTAGAAGGAAAATCATACGTATGGGGCGAAACTGGCGCGCCGGAAGATTTCACTATTGGTGAGATACCTGCGGATATGGTTGACAAAGTTGCTGAATACCGTGAAATGTTGGTAGAAACAGCCGTTGAACAAGACGATGACTTGATGGAAGCCTACTTAGAGGGCGAAGAGCCGTCATTAGAGCAAATCAAAGCATGTATCCGTAAAGGAACTCGTGAGTTAGCATTCTTCCCAACTTATTGTGGTAGTGCATTTAAAGATAAAGGTGTTCAAAACGTATTGGATGCTGTTGTTGATTATCTTCCTTCTCCTACAGAAGTCGATCCACAACCATTGACAGACGAAGAAGGTAACGAAACTGGTGATTTTGCTATCGTTTCAGCAGACGAGCCATTAAGAGCATTAGCTTTCAAAATTATGGATGACCGTTTTGGTGCACTAACCTTTATCCGAATTTATTCCGGTGTTTTGAATAAGGGCGATACTATCCTTAACTCATTTACTGGAAAAACAGAACGTATTGGGCGTATGGTAGAAATGCATGCCGATGAGCGTACTGAGTTAGATACTGCGCAAGCAGGTGACATCATCGCAGTTGTTGGTATGAAAAATGTTCAAACTGGTCACACACTTTGTGATCAAAAGAACCCATGTACATTAGAGCCAATGGTTTTTCCAGAGCCTGTGATTTCAATTGCAGTAACACCAAAAGATAAAGGCGGTTCCGAAAAAATGGGGATTGCGATCGGTAAAATGGTTGCAGAAGATCCATCATTTGTAGTTGAATCGGACCAAGAAACAGGCGATACCATCCTTAAAGGAATGGGTGAGCTACACTTAGATATAAAAGTTGACATCTTAAAACGTACCTACGGTGTTGAGTTAGAAGTTGGTGAACCACAAGTTGCTTACCGTGAAACAATTACTCAAGAAATTGAAGATAGTTATACGCATAAGAAACAATCTGGTGGTTCTGGTCAGTTTGGTAAAATTGACTACCGTATCAAGCCTGGTGAGCCAGGAACGGGTTATGTGTTCACTTCTAGTGTAGTAGGCGGTAACGTACCTAAGGAATTTTGGCCAGCAATTGAAAAAGGCTTTAAGTTAATGATGGAAGAAGGTGTGTTAGCCGGATTCCCAGTGTTAGACGTTGAAGTTGAATTGTTCGATGGATCTTTCCATGCGGTTGACTCATCAGCAGTTGCATTTGAAATTGCAGCAAAAGGAGCTTTCCGTCAGTCTATTCCAAAAGCTGGTCCACAATTAATTGAACCTATTATGAAAGTTGATGTGTTCACTCCAGAAGATCATGTAGGGGATGTAATTGGTGATTTAAATAGACGTCGCGGAATGATCAAAGATCAAGAAGCAGGTGTAACAGGCGTTAGAATTAAAGCGGACGTTCCATTGTCAGAAATGTTTGGTTATATCGGAAGCTTACGTACAATGACTTCGGGTCGTGGTCAATTCTCTATGGAATTCTCACATTACCTACCTTGCCCTAACAGCGTAGCTGAAAAGGTGATTGAAGAAGTTAGAGAGAGAAATGCTGCTAAGAAGTAGTTCTTACTGAAGCAATTCTATTTAATAACCCCGTTAATGAAAATTAACGGGGTTATTTTTTGCAAGACAGAAAAATTAGTTTTAATCTTTAGTTTTATTCACCCGACAGATCTCAATTACGCCAGACAAGCTTTCATCAATGTCCATTTCTTTGCTGTATCCCAATCCAATCACCCGTTCAAACTTGTGCCCTTTGATGGGCAATATAGTTAATTTTTGTGTATTAAAAAAACTTGGATGATTAGGAACGATAGCAGCACCTACGCCAGCAGCAACTAACTCTACTGCATACTCGACAGTTTTAACTCGCGCTCGAGTGTTCATTTTAATGTTATGAGGTTCAAGTGCGCGGAGTAGTGTTCGGGTCACTAAACTAGGTCCTCTCAATATAAAATTAAGCTCATTTAAGTCTTCATATTCTAACTCTTGTTTGTAACTCAACGCGTGTCCAGGTGGCAGTGCCATCATAAATTCGTCTTTCCAGAATGGAATAAAATCTTCATCCTTTTTGATCATATTATCGGAAATTATTCGAGCATCACTAGTCCGTTTTTCTGCATCAACGAGCGTAAGCTCAATACCTTTAACGGAGTCAATGATCTCTTTCATTAAAAGACTCATCCGCGAAGCGCCTAGTGCTGGCACCACTCCCAGTCGAAACGGACGAATGTTTATTTTTCGTTGAAACGCTTGCTTAATAGAGCGTGCTTGACCGGTTATTTGTTGCGCCAGAGGGTAAAGGCGATGACCTGCATCGGTTGGAATCACTCCGCGAGTGTGCCTAATAAAAAGAGCTTCACCAAGATAACCTTCTAAACTTTGAATAGCAGACGATATTGAAGGTTGTGATATAAAACAATGTTTAGCCGCAGCGCTAATACTTTCTAATTCATAAACCGACTCGAAATACCTAAGCTCTCGCAAGTCCATAAAGTCCTCTCAAAATAATGCTTTTAAAAATCAATTACACTATACAAAACACCTATAACAAATATAGTAACACAATATTATACCTTTGGCTTAGCTCCGTTTATTCTTCGCAAAAATCAACATTTTAATTTCAAAATCAAAGAAGTAAGAGACTATGACAGCAAATATTCAAAAACTTGAAACGTTTTTTCAATCCATGTGGTTTGACTATCTAGCTTTAAATCCACAAGCAGACCAAATTTTCAAATTATTTAGCCATAATGACACAGTCATAAATGATCACATTGCATTAAGAACTTTTGGTCTTCCCGGAATTCAGGTAGAAGATATTGCAAAACCTTTGATCAAGCTGGGATATACAGAGCAGCAAAGTTATCACTTTGAACAAAAGCGCTTACGAGCAAAGCACTATTCACACCCTTCAATGCCATTAATTTTTATCAGCGAGCTAGTGGTGGAATCTTTCTCGTCAAAGTTTCAAACACTTGTAAAACAAATCGTTAATCAAATAGATTTGAACCGAGTTCAAGAAAATGACTTTCTCTACTCTGGCCGTCATTGGCAAGTATCCACGGGTGTTTACAATCAATTATTGCGGGAAAGTGAATATGCAGCTTGGGTCGCAGCATTTGGCTATAGAGCTAATCACTTCACCGTTTCGATAAACGATTTAACTCATTTTAACGGGATTGATGAAGTAAATCATTTTATCAAACAAAATGGATTCACTCTGAATGCTTCTGGGGGAGAAATAAAAGGAAACAAAGATTCATTACTTGAACAGTCATCAACCATGGCGAATCGAATTACAGTCGATTTTAGTGACGCACAATTGCAAATACCTAGTTGCTTTTATGAATTTGCTTATCGTTATCCCATGGCGAACGGCGAGCTTTTTAGAGGTTTTGTGGCTAGCTCTGCGGATAAAATATTCGAAAGTACTAATGATCTTGATATATCCGTTAAAGAAACCAAGACAAGACGTCCAAGAGCAGCGTAATATTAATTCGTTCATTTGTTCATTTGTTCATTTGTTCATTTGTTCATTTGTTCATTTGTTCATTTGTTCAGATGATTAAAGCAAGGTTATCCCGCGTTTTTATATCTGCTATAATTTGTACATTATTAAGGCTGACCTTTCATTCTTATGTCCGATAAAATTCACAGATTTATATTCGATAGCTTTGGCATTCGAGGCGAATTAGTGCAACTTGAAGCAAGCGTGCAAAGAATGCTTCAATCGCATGATTACCCGCCAATTATTGCTGATCTTTTGCAGCAAGTTGCCGCTGTTTCCATATTACTAACAACGACATTAAAGTTTGAAGGTCGACTTTCGGTGCAACTACAAACCAATGAAGCCTTAAAGCTATTAGTGGTTCAATGCAATCATAAACTTGGTTATCGAGGGATTGCTAGATTAGATAAAGAAGTAAATTTTTCAGATTTTGATTATAAAAAACTAACTGAAAATGGAAAATTAACCATCACAATTGAACCCAAAAAGGGCAAGCGCTACCAAGGCATCATCGCTTTAGATCAAAGCTCTTTTACTAAATGCATAGAAGAATATTTCAATCAATCTGAACAGCTCAGAACGAAAATTTGGCTATTTAATAATGAGTCCTGTGTAACGGGTTTAATGCTTCAGGCTCTTCCCGATATGCTCAGCCAAGATTCTTTTGATCATCTGGTCTATCTCGCTCAAACATTGACGGAAGAAGAATGTTTAACCATGGATGCCAGTATTCTATTGCATCGTTTATTTCATGAAGAAAAAATAAGAAACCTTCTAGTTGAAGATATTCACTTTCAATGTGGATGTAGCCGTAAAAAAATGTTGGAATCTGTTTCGCTGTTCCCAGAAAATGAGATAGAAGAAATATTAAAAACTCGCGGAAAAATTAGTGTGAAATGTGAGTTTTGTCTAGAACAATTTCAGTTTAAAAAAACCGATCTTCAAA
>JBMYPE010000171.1:0-4869 GCA_049600015.1 Kangiellaceae bacterium | reverse complement strand
TCATCAAAGCTGACAGAATGAGTATGGCAGCATCTTTAGAGCTAAGAGTTCCATTTCTTGATCATCGTTTTTTAGAATTTTCCGCAACGATGCCAAGTAAATACCGTTTCAAAGGTTATGAAAATAAATACATTCTTAAGAAAGCAATGGAACCCTTTTTACCAGAAGAAATTCTTTACAGAAAAAAATTAGGTTTTCCAACTCCGCTTTCAATCATGTTTAAAAGTGAATTATTTGATTTTGTAAAAGATATAATCGACAGTGAACAAGCGTACAAGCGTGGATATTTTGATAAAAACGAAATACAAAAGATTCTGCAGGAGCACAAAGATGGTACAGAAGATCACCACAGAGTTTTATGGCAGTTGTTAGTACTAGAGCTTTGGCACCGGGAGTATATTGATTAGGGCAATCCGTTATGAAATTAGACAAAATTTCAATCCAAAATCTTTTATTAGAGTTCACCGCAATTTTGGTTGGTATTGTATTGGCTTTAGCTATTGATCAGTGGCAACAAGATAGAGAAATTAACCAAAAAGCAGAACTTGCTCAAAATAAGATTCTTAAAGAAATTACTTCAAATTTTAAAGAAGTCAAAGAGTTTAATGAAATCGTTAAGTCAAGATATAAAAAATTAAAAGCAATTGAAAAAGTGGTAGATGGAAGCAAAGGTTTTCATGAATATATCCATAACTTTGTCGGATATAGATTTACTGAGCTCAATGACTCTGCTTGGCAAAGGGCTAACAATGGAATTCTAGCAAATTACATGGATGAGGAGTTTATTGAACAAGCTTTGCATTTATACAACTGGAACAATACCTTACAAACATTCCATTTAAAAATGAATGACTTTTTATATCAACCTTATTTTTTTGATCCAAAGCAAGCAAAGTACGCGTGGCATGTTTCGCAAAGATATAAATCACAACAAATTAGTTGGTCTAATTCAATGTTAAAAGCTTATTCAAAATTTATGGAAAATTATTCAAACAATATGAATGAGTAATAGGCTAGAAAAAACTATCAGATTCATCCAAACCAAAAAGGGTGTATTTTCTTAATAGTTCTTTTCCAAACTTATATTTAATATCAACTTTTATCTTAGTATTTTTACCTACCGTTCTGGCTGTAATCATTCCACTTGATTGATTGATTATTCTTAACTCCGAACTTTCTATTCCTTTCATTACATTTTCCCAAGACTCGCCTAGTTCAAATAGTGGCGCATCTATATCGTTCATGATCACGGTGAACATATCACCATCTGCATCATCTGAAGCGTCTTTATAAGCAAAATACAAAACTGGATTTACTTCTGCTACAGGGTTTGGTGCGCTTCGGTCAATTCTAAAACCTGTTACAGTTACCGAGATTCGATCATCCGGAACTTGATTTGCACATCCAGAAATCATAAATATTAATACTGCGACAAATAATTTCATTTCGATTCTTTTTTCTCCGCTGTTTCTGTGTAAGCGATTCCGCTATCACCATTAGCGTAACTTGCTCTAACGCCATACTGAGTACAGCTAGAAGTGTCTGTGAATGTGAGTTGAGAAACAGTTAAACTTGCAATTTCAGTATTAGTTGAAACACAAATCACTTTCCACCCTGTAACTAAACTTCGACGTGATCCAGTTAAATGTTCCCAAGCCACGCGTTTATTTTCACCTTTTTGTTTAACTCTTACCACTAATGGGGGAACTTTTTCATTAGTGTAACCCCAAAAGTATTCCGACATGGATTCACCGCTTGCTACGGCGCCACGATTACCATCTATTTCGACTGTTCCGCCACCAACTCTTAATGCTTCCGCATTAAAATAGCTACGCATATTAGCTGCAATAATATCTTCTCCCGGAATTGGCCAACGACGGCTTGTGGTTAAAGTATCAAAACCATCGTCACCATGAAAAGTATCTGATCGACCTCTAAAATAAAGTAAAGACTCTGGCAAATATTCTGGTGGTGTTCCTGTGTCACTTCTTGATGAAACGTCCTGTAACGTGATCCCACTACCCAAATTAATATTGTCACCAAAAGCTGTGTCTGGACTTGCCATGTCAGGAAAAACTCTAGCATTTCCAAAGAAAGAGTTGGTCACATCGACTGTTTTACTCCTTGATGCTTGGAGTAATATCAAACCACACAAATTTGTTTGTGGTGTGCATGTTCCTTCTGAGTCATAAGACACGATATGATCCCATATATGATTGGGGCCTTCGTCTACATCCATTAAGCTCAAAGAAAGATCATTATTAACGGCAAGCAATCCTTCTGTTTTTAACGTTGCGGGAATAGACTCACAACCAGTTGCAGGATAAGCAGCTAATCCAGCATAATTTTTATAGTGAGGAGCGGCTATTGCAAGCGAATCAAAAACGGTATTATCCTGACTTAAATGTAAAGTGGAGCAATAATTACTGAACCCGCCGTATGGTTGGTCACCTTTATGTTCATCTAAACGAACGAACGATCGGCGTGTTATCGTTCCTTCCGTTCGACTAGTCATAATTCCGTAACGATTGTGCCCCCAATCATAGCTATTTTGAAATAACCCTGTTCCACCATTTATTCTCATTCCAGCATTAGAACAATCACCGCTATCTGCAGCAGCAAAACTATCACAAGGTAGCAAATTAGTACCTGCTCCCTGGCCACCAACAAAATCAACTAATAATTTATTGTTACCTCCGGAGGCTGTAAAAGATTCTCGCTGAACGTTTTTAACCACAAATCCAGAAATAGCGACAAAGTTGTTTGCGGTTAATTGAAAGGCATTTTTTTGTTTCCCAATGCCATCATGAGGTTCTCCATTTATCACGACTCCTCCAGGGGACTCTGCAATCACTGTCGAGTATTGATCGGCAGTTCCATCAGTTGGAGAGGATAGCTTAAACGCGTTTTCAAAAGATTCATCTCGCGTTACCGAGACTGGGTAATTACCATTGGGAATAATCAAAGTGTCACCACTCGTCATCGCCTGACCAGCTATACCGATAAACGGGGAAACACCATTTTCACCCGCAACTCTGATTTGACTTGTTCCAGACTTATCTACATGTACTACCATTGACGCATAAACAGATTCATTAAAATTACTGCATTTAATTCGAATATGAAATCCTCTTCCAAAACTCAAACCAGACGTATCCCAACTGATAGCTCCAGTTTCAGAATCCACTTTTACGTCATCATGTCCTAAATCTTTCCTACAAATAGTCGCTCCACCGTTAATCTCGGGCTGAAAGTTAAAAACATCACCATGATTGACTTCATGGTTCCCCATGATTGCTATAGACAAAGTACCTTGAACAAAATTTGCGGTGACACTTCGATTTTCAGACATACTCAGGTTACAACTTTGAGCACCACTACAATCACCACTCCAACTATCAAAAATAAAGCCATTATCAGGCGTCACTGATAAAGCAACACTTGTATTGCTTGAAAAATCTGCACTACAATTTTGACCACAATCAATTCCGGCAGGTGAAGAAAAAACAGTTCCTCCAGCAGAGGTTTGAACCGTTAGCGTGAAGTTTTCGGTAGATTCTTGTTGAAAAGTGGCAGTGACATTTTTATCAGATGTCAAAGAAACGATGCAATCACCAGACCCACTACAATCACCACTCCAAGAACTAAACACAAAGCCGAAAGAAGCAGTTGGAGTCAAAGTTACACTCGTATTTTCATCAAAATTTTCGGAGCAATCAGAGCCACAAGTTATACCTGCAGGAGAAGACGAGACACTACCTGATCCATTCAAAGTTACTGAGAGATTATATTGAGTTGTTGTGCCACCACCGCCTCCAACATTTCCTCCATTACCATTGTTAGCAGGCGCTGATCCACCACCTCCACCGCACGCGCTAAATATAACAATGAATAAAATATTTAATACAAGGGATAGGGATTTCTGTATTCCATTCAGTACTTTTCGCATATTTCGCTTTTCCAATCTCTAGACAATTCCATCACAATAAAGCCTTTACAATAAATATAGATGACTTAGAAGGTCTCACGGCATAAAAAATACTGGCATTAAATTCATGTTAAATCAATTTTAAATCGACTTATTGGTAAGATTAACAGAAACAACTCCACTATATGACTCTCCACCCTACGACCTAATTATTTAAAGAAAGTGCCTTAAGGTAAGAAAAAAACGTTATAACGATGGATATCAACCGCGGGCTTAAATATTTTTGGCGCAAAAAAAGGGCGTTTATAAATAAACGCCCTTTGAGGATTAAAGTTACTAACTAAAATTACATAGTGTTTTCTTACTCTGGAGATTCCGTATATGCAATCCCACTATCTCCTGTGGCATAAGTCGATTTCACACCATATTGAGTGCAACCTGAATTATCATTGTAGACTAATGTGTCCACAGACAAAGTTGCCAATTCACTATTTCCGGATGAAATACAAATCACTTTCCAACCTGTGACCGCACTACGACGAGAGCCCGTTAAATGTTCCCAAGCAACCCGATGAGTAGCACCTTTATCTTTAACCCTGACTACTAATGGTGGCACTTTGTCATTTATGTAGCCCCAAAAGTATTCAGACATACTCTCCCCAGTAGCGGTGGCACCTCGGTCACCATTAATGTCAACCGTGCCCCCTCCAACTTTTAGAGCATTTTGATTACGGTAAGCTCGCATGTTTTTAGCAATAATATCTTCGCCAGGAATAGGCCAACGTCTCGCCGTTGTTAAAGTATCGTAACCATCATCGCCATGAAAGGTGTCCGATCGGCCTCTAAAATACAGTTGACTTACGGGTAAATACTCCGGTTGCTCAGTAGTATCTGTTTGACCAGGTACATCATCCATTAGAGTATTACTAAAGTTAATATTA
>JBMYPE010000170.1:0-4881 GCA_049600015.1 Kangiellaceae bacterium | reverse complement strand
TTAAATAGTTTCATATCTACCCAATAAAATATTCATATCACTCTAAATTTTCACAGAATTTTCACCAGCTTAATAGATACTTCAATTGTTCAAAAAATCAACTAGCAATAAAACATTAAAAAATGTATCCCAATGATACTTCATTTTTAGCAAAGAGGTGAAATATGACAAATGAACTACTAACCGTTTGGTCGGACAATCCATCCATCTCCCTAATGATATGGGGAGCCATCATAATTTTCAGTTTCTATTTAGGTAGAAAGCAAGCTCATCAAGTTTTCAAATCAACAGGGCAGGGACTTTATACCACGCTAAGACTATGGGGTTTTAGTTTACGCCAACTAGAAAATCGAGTTACTCAGAGAAACAGAGAAATTCTATTAGCAAGCGGTGCTAAAGCATCTGAAAAAACCATAGAGCGTGAGTTTACTCGCATCACTGACATCGTTCAGCGAGACTTGTCACAATACCCCGCTTTACATAAGCAAATTGCTGAGTCTATCAGCAAAATCGAAGTTGACTATCAAAACTCTTCCAGTGCTGCTTTGTTGCCACCCGCTTGGGGTAGTGTGGTAGAAACCATTACTAATTTACCAGCTAATGGTGATCCAACAGTCAATAAGATACTAACCAACATTAAAAAAGCGGTGGATGAATCGCATCAACAAACATTAAAGGCGTTTAAAAAATCGAGCGCAGAGAGTCATCATTTACTGAAAGGAATGCTTCCAGTTTGGCGAGATATTGATGGCAAGCTTGTCGAAGTTGACGAAAAAATAAGCGGATTAGCGGAGCGATCTAAAAACATCGATGAGCAGATCGAAAACTATTCTAATATTTTGTCAAACCAAGATGCTGCAATTCACTCATTAGGCTCGTCGGCTGTTACACAGTTTTTCATTTCAGGATTAGTGTTAGTGATAGCTGCGTTAGGCGGTTTAATAAATTTTCAGTTAATTGCGATGCCAATGGCGGAAATGGTCGGCGGAGCGAGTTATATAGGCTCATTAAAAACATCTGACATAGCCGCACTGGTAATTATATTAGTGGAAATAGCAATGGGGTTGTTTTTATTAGAGTCGCTACGCATTACCAATTTATTTCCAATTATTAGTAGTATGGATGACAAAATGCGTAAAAGGATGATGTGGGTAACCTTTACTATTTTAGCGATTTTGGCCAGCATAGAGTCATCATTAGCCTACATGCGTGATCTATTAGCGTTAGATAGAGAAGCGTTACAACAATCTTTGATTGGAGCAGGTGCAGCAAGCGGTGTTGTTGAAGCGCAATTTAGGTGGATACCATCTATTGGTCAAATGGTGATGGGATTTATATTACCTTTTGCTCTTGCTTTTATCGCAATTCCATTAGAGTCATTTATTCACTCATTGAGAGTAGTGATGGGACTATTAGCCATCGGAGTTCTTAGAATTTTACGAATTAGCGTGAGAATGGTAGGTGGAGTCTCTAAGCATTTATTTACTATGTTCACACACTTGTTTGATTTGATAATTATGTTGCCTCTAAGCGTCGAAAAATTAATTAAGAACCAACTTAATTCTCGAGAAGAAAAAAGCGACAAGAAAAGTAATGGGAAAAAATTAACTGTGAAAAATTCAGCTAAAGAAGGAGCAAAATCATGAGGCACTTAAAACTAGCGAGCATGGTGATGGGTTGCGTATTTTTAATCGCGTCATGCGGCGAGTATCAACCTAAAAATAAAGCAGTGTATTTATTATTAGATACTTCTGGGACTTATACAGAGGAGTTAAATAAAGCGCAAAGTATTATGAATTATCTATTGGCAACTTTAAACAGTGGTGACTCAATAGCGATTGCAAGAATTGATAGTGGAAGTTTTAGCGAAAAGGACATCATCGCTAAAGCCACCTTCGATTTGCGCCCAAGCACCACCAATGATCAAAAACGACTATTTAAACTAGCGGTCGATAATTTTGTTGCTAGCACTAAAAGAGGTAGTCGAAACACCGATATTACGGGTGGATTAATGCAAGCAACTGACTTTGTAAACGAAACCAAAGCAGGTGAAAAATACGTGCTTATTTTTTCTGACCTAGAAGAGGATCTCACTAAAGGTCATGTACGAGATTTTCCGATTGATGTTACGGATATTGAAGTCGTGGCATTAAATGTCACCAAATTACGCTCCGACAACATAGACCCAAGGGATTACAAAAAGCGGGTAGTAGCTTGGCAATCAAGAGTTGAAAGTGGAGGAGGAAAATGGCGCGTTTTGAACGACTTAGAACAATTAGATTCGTTGCTTATACGCTAAATTAAATGCTCGAAGCGGCTAGTTAAGCTTTAATAATTTTAGCTTAACTAGTCAACCTAATGAAAGGAACAGTGACAAGAACGACTAGATGTTTATTTAATTAACATGACTATTAGGATAAATTGTAATCATCCATAGTGACAATAACTTAAATACCTACACCACACAAAAAGCGTTTTATCAATAGAGGGGAAAAACAAGTTCAGTTAGCCAAAGCAAGGGGCGAGCAACATGTTGGTGGTGACGCGGAAAAGCACTTAATACATTGGCGTGAAATGAAAAAACAACAACGTGAAAGAGTAAGGGAAATGAACAAGGCTAAATGATTGCTGGTAGATTGTCAGCAGGGCTATGTGCGCCATAGCCAATTTGTTTTATTAGGTTTAAATATCTAGTGCTGGTCAAAAACTAAGTTCATACTCCGACTGGAAAGCACGTATCTCGTTCTTAGATTCAACTTTGAAGTGCATCACGCATTTTACCACTCAGGTCATGCAAATGATTTCTCATTAAAGATTCTGGCGTCTTATATTGCAAGTTTTTTCTAGGACGACGATTTAATTGTTTAACAACTTGATAAACTTCTGCCTGGTGGAGTTCTGAGAACCCCTTTCCTTTTGGCCAATATTGCCTTAACAAACCATTCGTATTTTCATTTAACCCTCGCTCATGCGATGAGTAAGGATGACAAAAATAGACGTCAGCCTTAACTGCCTTAGTCAGCTCATGGTGAAAAGAAAACTCAGTTCCATTATCGGCCGTGACAGTCAAAACGACTCGCTTAAATGGTAGCAGCAATCGAATGGCCGCTTGAATAACCTCGGACGATTTTAAGCTCGTTACTTTAGCTGCGAGTGTGAATTTAGTTTTTCGCTCAACAATCGTGACGATGGCTCCTGTGTAATTCTTACCAAGAACCGTATCAATTTCCCAGTCGCCAATTCGTGCTTTTTGCTCAACCTCAATTGGTCTCTCTGTGATAGAAACTCGGTTTTTTATACGGCTAAAACGCAATTTGTTATTCCGTTTAGAGTAGTATTTCTTGCCTTTTCTTCGTAAACTTTTATAGAGCTGACCGCCACATAGTCGATCATATGAAATATATTGGTAAATCGATTCGTGACTAATACTGTATCGTGTTTCTTTTTTTAACCAACCTGATATTTGCTCTGGACTCCATTTCATTCTGAGTTTTCGGCGGATAATCGCCCTTAGTTGAGAGTTCATTTTTGTCCATTTAGGCGCATTTTGTTGTCGAACATTTCTGAGCCTTTGCGCTTGATCTTGAATGTAGCCATTTCCCCCAGAATTGCGTTGGATCTCTCGGGATACCGTGGATTGATTCACTCCTATCATAGAGGCAATTTTTCTTTGACTTAATTTACTTCTCTTTAAGATAAAAATATGACATCGTTGTTCATAGCTTAGTTGCTTGTATTGTTTCATCACTTTGTCTCTTGGTCGGGAGAAGTGTCAGATGATACATTCAACTGAGCACTTTTCACTATTTTTAAAAAGTGATGCACTTATTGTTTGAATCTAAGGTTTTGCTCTATATGTTTTTTAAATAACTTATTGATTTAATTGGATGTTTCGGTTTAGACTGCAAATAAGTCCGTTCATACTCCGCATTGTATGAATATAAACACTAGTTAGCCTTAGGTACAAATTATGAACAAAAAACCTTCAATCACTGATTGGATTCAATCGCTAGCAGTATTTTTTGGAGTAATGTTCGCGATCTACGAGTTTGTTTTACATGATCGAACTCTTGAGAGGGAAAAAGTATTGTATACGATGAAGCTGCTCGAGAAAGGCCAAAGTAGCAGAATAGAAAAAGCTGTATCAGACTTTACAGTCGATGTGAAATACGGATTTGACTACGTACTCAAGGCAAAAAAAGAAGGACGTAATATTGAAGAGGTAGATTCGAAAAAGGAATTTTCTGAGATGATGTCCCCATTGCTTTATTATTTTGAGTCATGGAGCTTATGTTACACAAACGATCTTTGCATCAAGGAAATTAGCAAAGAATATGCTTGCGGAAGTGTTCCTGCAATTATTGAATCAATTGATGATGCAATTTCTTTACATGATGGAGCATATGTGTCGGCAAGCAGCCATTTTCTAAAATTTAATGAAATATGCAAAAGATATATTGCTGAAGAGTAGAAATTAAAAAGTGATAAAATAATAAGTCAAATAATAAGTGACAGTCACTTTTCAATAAATAACCGATAACAACTAAAGAATAGAATCAACTTTAAAATTTTGGGTGTTATTTTTAGATGTGATTTTTTTAAATGGGATTTACAGCGATTTTTTAGTTTTTTAGGCAAGCGGTTACCTCTCGGTTTTCCAAGATTATTAATTGATTAGTCGTTAATTGAGGTTAACCGCCAGACTGATATAGGGCTTGGCTTGCGTTTATCCCTAGTAGCCATTTCTTACCCAGCGATTTTGTTTTTTCTTTGAGTTTTTCGATACTGCCTACAAATCGATAATAACTTGATTCATAGTTTTGAAATTGCACTATCCAATTTTCTTGTTTGACATTGAGTTGTTTCAGGGTATGACTAATT
>JBMYPE010000169.1:0-4884 GCA_049600015.1 Kangiellaceae bacterium | reverse complement strand
TCCCGACGAAGTAATTCAGCGGACATTATAACGTTTAGTCGACTGAATGGCATCTGAACAACGGTTGATTTTTTTGAAAGCATGGGATAAAAATGGTGGACCTAGAAAGACTCGAACTTTCAACCCCCGCCATGTCGAGGCGGTACTCTAACCAATTGAGCTATAGGTCCTTTTGAAATTTACGTGATCATAAGTCTAAATAACAGATTACTCAGACGGCGCGAATGATATCAGATAAAATGCGAGGTGCAAGAAGTTTTTAGATTCTTTTAGCTTGTACAATTTACCGTAACGAGTAATTTCTATTTACGAGTAATTTTTATTTATAAGTATCATAACCGTTCGGATTATTACTCTGCCATCTCCAAGTATCGCTTATCATATCATCTAAGCCTAATTCGGCTTTCCATTTCAAAGTGTTATTCGCTTTTGATGGGTCAGCCCAGCACTCAGCGATATCACCGGCTCTTCGCTCCACCATTTGGTATGCTACTGATTTATTTGAGCCTTTTTCAAAAGCTTTAACCATTTCCAAAACGGAATATCCTTGTCCTGTCCCTAAGTTTAGAGTCACCACTCCCTCAAAATTTGCAATTTTTTCAACTGATTTAACATGCGCGCTCGCTAAATCGACTACATGGATATAATCTCTGACTCCCGTACCATCGGGCGTGTCATAATCATTACCGAATATGGATAACTTTTCTCTTTTGCCCACTGCAACTTGACTGATAAACGGCATTAGATTATTTGGAATGCCTTGGGGATCTTCTCCAATCAAACCACTTTTATGTGCGCCTACAGGATTGAAATAACGCAATAAAACAATTTGCCAATCATCGTCAGCAATAAATTGATCGCGTAAAATTTCCTCAATGAATAACTTGGTTCTGCCGTAAGGGTTTGTCGCTGAAATAGGGAATTCTTCGGTTATCGGAACGCTCGCTGGATCGCCATAAACAGTGGCAGAGGAACTAAAAACGATTCGTTTACAACCGTTGCTCTGCATCACTTTTAATAAGTTAATGGTACTACCTATATTTTGCTCATAATAGGTTAAGGGTATTTGTGAAGACTCTCCCACTGCCTTTAACCCAGCAAAATGAATCACGCTATCAAATTGATGCTCTTCAAAAACACTCGACAAAGCTTTCAAATCAGTTAAATCTACTTTATAAAAACGAATAGATTGATTAGTTAGCTTTTCTACTCGTCTTAATGATTCTAAGGAAGAGTTACAAAGGTTATCGACAACGACAACCTCAAAGCCAGCTTCCAGCAAAAGTAAACAAGTGTGGCTTCCAATATACCCCGCCCCACCTGTTACCAATATTTTTTGAACCATATGATTTCCTACTTATACTCATAATGATTGAATAACACCACTTTATCATAAGATATGCCAATCGGATATTTTTATAATTTAATCCGACTCTTCCTTAATCAAAAGGTGAACTCATTATTTACCGCATTTAAAACGACTCCTTTTGACGCGTCGACATCACCAGATCAAATTTTTGTCGCCAATGGGTTTTCAATCCATTGTTGAATCGCTCTTTTTAAAGGCCTTGCTCCAAATGCTGGTTCAAATCCTTTGTCGGCTATTAACGCTAGCGCTTCTGGTGAATAGGTCATATCAATACCTTTATCCGCCAATCGAGATTGCAGTATGCCTAGTTGTATTGTCGCAATAGATTGGACGTGATTTTTCTGCAAAGAGTGGAAGATCACGGTTTCATCAATACGATTTAAAAACTCAGGTTTAAAATAATCACCTATAATCGAGTTTATTTTATTCTTCAGTTCTTGGTTAGTCTCACCACTAACTTTAGAATTCATTATCATCTCTGATCCCAAATTAGATGTCATGATGATGACTGTGTTCCTAAAGTCTACAGTTCTACCTTGACCATCAGTTAAACGTCCATCCTCTAAGACTTGTAGTAAGATATTAAATACGTCCGAATGGGCTTTTTCTACTTCGTCCAGCAATATTACTGAATAAGGCTTTCTTCTCACTAATTCCGTTAAATAACCACCTTCATCATACCCAACGTAACCTGGAGGAGCACCAATTAGCCGAGCCACCGAGTGCTTTTCCATGAATTCCGACATGTCGATGCGCACCATTGCATCTTCTGCATCAAACAAAAAAGTGGCGAGAGCTTTACTTAATTCAGTTTTACCGACACCCGTTGGCCCTAGAAATAAGAATGAACCATTGGGTCGATTGGGATCCGATAAACCCGCTCTAGACCGCCTGACGGCATTTGAAACAGCGGACACCGCCTCATCTTGTCCGATTACTCTTGAATGGAGGTGACTTTCAATTTTTAGTAGTTTTTCCTTTTCACCCTCAAGCATTTTACTCACGGGGATTCCCGTCCACTTAGAAACTATTTCGGCTATCTCATCTTCTCCAACTTTGTTTCTTAATAAGGTCATATCTTGCATTTCAACTTGGCTAGCCATGTCCAATTGTTGTTCTAACTCAGGTATGCGACCATATTGCAGTTCCGACATTCTAGCTAAATCGCCTGCACGTTTTGCCGCATCGAGATCTATGCGAGCTCTTTCAAGATCCAACTTAATACTTTGAGTTCCATGGAGCGCCGCTTTTTCGGATTTCCATATTTCATTTAGCTCGGCAAAATCTTTTTCCATTGCTTCGATATTCACCTCTAACTCTGAAAGTCGTTTAAGCGAACCACTGTCTGACTCCTTTTTGAGCGCTTCTTTTTGAATTTTTTGTTGGATGAGACGTCTTTCTAATCGATCCATTTCTTCTGGTTTAGAGTCAATTTCCATGCGGATATGACTCGCACTTTCATCAATAAGATCGATTGCCTTATCAGGAAGTTTTCTATCTGATATATATCGGTGCGACAAAGTAGCCGCTGCGACTATAGCCGGATCAGTGATTTCCACCCCATGGTGAACTTCATATCGTTCTTTTAAACCTCGCAAAATCGCAATGGTATCTTCCACGTTAGGCTCATCAACCTGAACTTTCTGAAAACGCCTTTCAAGAGCGGCATCTTTTTCCACATATTTTCTGTATTCATCTAGAGTAGTTGCGCCCACGCAATGTAGCTCGCCTCTTGCTAATGCGGGCTTAAGCATGTTGCCAGCATCCATTGAGCCTTCGGATTTTCCCGCCCCGACCATAGTGTGCAGTTCATCGATAAACAATATGATTTGCCCTTCCTGCTTAGACAGATCATTTAGCACCGCTTTGAGTCTTTCTTCAAATTCACCTCTAAATTTTGCGCCAGCAATTAAAGCTCCCATATCTAAAGATAAAACTCGTTTACCTTTAATTCCTTCCGGCACTTCATTATTGATGATTCGTTGCGCAAGCCCTTCTACAATGGCCGTTTTGCCCACACCGGGTTCACCGATGAGCACGGGATTGTTCTTAGATCGACGTTGTAAGACTTGAATCGTTCGTCTAATTTCATCATCCCGCCCAATTACCGGATCTAACTTGCCTTGTTCTGCTCGCTCTGTAAGATCAATTGTATATTTATCAAGAGCTTGCCTTTGTTCTTCTGCATTAGGTTCATCGACCGATTGACCACCTCTAATGGTATCAATCGCTCGCTCGAAAGCGTTAAGATCAGCATTCAAAGACGTTAAAATATCGCCCAAAACGCCTTTATCTTCAATGGCCGCAAGAACAAATAACTCACTCGATATATATTGATCTTTCCTATCTTGAGCGAGCTTGTCACAGTGATTTAATAATCGTCCTAAATCATTTGAAATATGTACGTCACCAGGAGTACCTTCTACTTGAGGGAGTCTATCCATTGCTTCAGCAAGCTTTGAACGCAGACTATGTAAATTGATATTAGTTTGTGCCATCAAATGGCGAAGACTTCCACCTTGCTGATTAAGCAAAGCAGTCATCATATGAATTGGTTCAATAAATTGGTGATCTCTGCCGATTGCTAAAGACTGAGCATCGGCGATGGCTAGCTGAAATTTGCTAGTTAGTTTATCCATTCGCATTTTAATATGCCTGTAAAAATATTAATTAATACAAATGAGATGGGGGTTTATGCTTAAAATTCAACGGGCGCAATTAATTATATGCTGATCTAAATCAACTCATTTTCAAATTTACTCTAATTGATTTTGTTTAATCATTTGAACTATTTCTTTAATATAATCATCGCCTCTTTCGGAATATTTACCAAGTCCTTCTGCCAGTTTAACTCCTTTTACGGGGCGACCTTGCAACCGCAAATTTGCGCGAATATTTCTTAGTGAAGCATAGGCTCTATTGGTATTTAAATTTCTCATATAACTAGTCACTGCCGCTTGCACAGAACTAAACTGTTTAACTTCATGGGTGGAATTTTTATTTCTTCTTTTAGGAACAATTCCACACCCTTTTTTGAAACACCACTGCCCGAATAAATTGTTTGCTTGTACTGAAAATCGAGATGTTCCCCATGCCGATTCATTAGCTGCTTGAGCCAAAACTAAAGCCTCTGGAATGATATCAATTCGCTTTGACAATTCTTCCAAGTTCTGTAAGACATTTTCCTTTTCAATACCGTAAACCTCTCCTAGTCTAATTAATTTTTTCTTAGTTGTATCCGCATGGAAAGATTGATTTTTGAGTTCATCTGAGAGTTTCTGGAACAGTGCTTTTTGATACAGTATCTTTTGGTTAGCCCGTTTAATTTTGGGACGTAAAAATGCAAAAAACTGTTTCTTTTTTTCCTTAACATCGGTAATTATTGAAAAATCGGGCAGCTCGATATTGGGGTCGATTACTAAGTCATTTGACCCTAAAGAAGAGTCAGATTGTAAGTCCCAGTTATGCTGTGAGAGCAGCAGCAAAAGCAAACCAAAGACAATAGTCGCATTAAT
>JBMYPE010000168.1:0-4897 GCA_049600015.1 Kangiellaceae bacterium | reverse complement strand
TCGGATAATCTTCCGTGGTTCTCACTTAATTTTTGGTGAGTCACGCGTCTATGCTCTTCCTGCGCTCGTCTGGCAAAGGCTTCTGAAATAAGCTTGCTTAAGGGCGAAATCAATTGTAGATCTTCGGTATTCCATTGATTATTTAAAGTTTGATAATCAAGGCTTAGCCAACCCATGATTTTTTTATCTTCGGCCATAGAGTGCCGTTCCAATGGCAAAATGATGGAACTTAATGCGCCTACTTGAGCATAATGTTCTGACAAACCAAAACAGGATAAATCCGCAGATTCTTTTATAGTCCCTTCTGGCGATAATAACTGAGTTTTACCAGCAAATAAGTGCTCAAATTCCATCGCCGTTTTTTGTACATCAATTTTCTTTGAAAACTGTTTAAGACTTGCACATTCACTTTTCAACCATTCTAAATAAATTTTTGCACTAGTCGCGCTTCTATCCAATAAAAATATTGCTACTCTATCTAATTTAAAAAAGTTTGCAGTGTCGGAAATAATATCACTCAATTCAGAGGAAAATTCAGCGAGTTTTAAATTAATGAAACGATAGGAATAACTATGCAAAATACTATTCCACATAGCGTGATACTGTTGCTTAGCTAACGCGCTTTTGACTTCACTAATATCTTCAAAAGAAAGTAAATAACGAGTCAATTGAGGCCGGTCTAGATCATGATATTGAGTTTCAGTACAACTCAAATGGCAGTTTACTGGAATCGTTTGACCATTTGCTATCATTAAAACAGTTTCGAATAATTTTTGACTCGTTGAATCAACATTATCCAATGTATGCGAACTTTGACAAAAATCATCAAACTCTATTTGAAATGACCTTTGCAGCGCGCTCGGAATAAATTCAAGAATTGATTTCTGAAAGTTCTGTTGAACAGAAAACCCAAGAATCCTGGATGCAGAACGATTGATGACATCAATGTTCATATCTTTATCTAAGCTAATTAAGTTTCCCGGTAGATCAGTAATATTGGCCGTGTCTTGTCGCTTCGTATGGCTTCTCTGATTCTCCGAAAACACCTGTTCATTGGATTTGAATTCAGATTTTAAAGATAATCTCTCAAAAACTTCATTGCTCTGTGAATTTTCATTAAGATCTCTTTCCAAAGTGTCTAATCGACGTATATCTCGACTATCTAATTCAGCTCTGCCAAAATCAACGCTATCTAAGTCAGGCCTATTAAAGCTATCTCTTTTAATTTCCGCTCGGTTGGTTCTGGGATCAACATGCTCTGGTGCATCAAAATTAACCTGATGATGAGTGCCGTTAAAGTTTTCTTCGGCAATGGAATCAGTCCTATCTCTGAGTCTCGGTTGATCAATTTCAGGTAATTCTGAGTATTGTCGCGATTTTTGGCTCATGTCTTCGTAAAACTGCACTAGACGATCACCTAATTTATCTTCTGTGTCATCCGTTGAGTGAATTGCACTAGCGTTTGAATCCTGAAATTCGTTGGGGGACTCTCTTAATTCTTGTTCTATTTGATTGCCCAGTCTCTCAAGCAATGAAGCCAAAGAAGCTAAAATATCGTTATCTTTAACTCTGCGGCTCAAGTAATCACTGGCACCCGCTTTAATCAATTCGACAGCTAATTGATCATCCCCTCTCGTTGCAATGACAACAATTAATGAATCTGAAATCTTTTTAAACTTACGCAGTGAAGAAATGGGGTGAACCTGATCAAAATTATCACTTAAAAAGATCAGATCGCAAGACTCCCGCTTTACATAATCCAAAGCGCTAACCAAAGTGTTCCTATGAGCCACTTGAAAGCCAAAAAGAGTTAAATAATCAGCAACAATTGAAGAGAAGTCTTTGTCGGGATCTACGACTAATAATTTATTAATTAATGTGTTTTTATGACTTGATTTAGCGTTTTTGTTATTTGAGACCGATTTTTCGGCAGGTGACAACTTAGTGACTGAATTTCTATTTTCTAGTTGCGAGCGTGAAACCCCAGAAACTGTATTTCTAGCGATACTTCTATTTCGGCTAGTTATTCCCGTTCCTTGCGATTCTCGCACAGATTAATACTCCCCTTCTAATTGCATGTAAATTACGCTTTTTAAGCTTGAATAGCAAGTGATTTATGGTTAAATAATATGTAGATAATTCAACTGTTAGAGCGAAAAAGGAACGCATTTAAAATTGCACGAAATGTGAAAGCAAAACCCTCAATAAAAACAATATTAATCACGAATGCAGAACAAAATCAGTCGCTTACCTATTAAAACTTAACAAAATTGCTATTGATTAAATTCCCACACAAGTATAATCAGTTTTAACAGTTAACTGCATCAATATTCTACCTCTAATTACCTATGAATTTATTACTTTTAAGTAGCTCGAAAGTCAAAGATACCGGTTATTTAACCCATGCTTTACCCTTGATAAAAGAATTTTTACCAAAAAAGAGTGAAAAACCGATAGAAGTCTTATTTATCCCTTATGCCGGAGTGACAATAAATTATGATGACTATGAATCGAGAGTAGCTCAAGCCTTAACACCTTTAAACATTAGACTAACTTCAATTCATCACTGTTTTACAAATGAAAACGGCAAAAACGAAGCGAAGAGGCAGATCAAAAACACTGACTGCATTTTAGTGGGTGGAGGGAATACATTTGCCTTACTTAATAAGTTATATGAGCTGGATATTCTTCAAACCATGCAAAAATCAGTATCGACGGGTACAGCCTATGTGGGTTGGAGCGCGGGTTCGAACATAGCGGGTGAAACTATTAAAACGACAAACGACATGCCAATCGTTGAACCACCATCATTTTCAGCTTTAAATCTAATACCTTATCAATTGAACCCTCATTATCTCGAAGCAAATCCAGTTGGACATCATGGTGAAACCCGTCAACAAAGAATTGAAGAGTATTTGGCATTCAATCCAAAAGGTAGAGTATTAGCTATTCCAGAAGGTACCGCTTTGCTAGTTAAAAATCAAAGCATAATGTATCTTGAAGGAGTCCAGACAAAGGCCCTTGGTTACCTCTTTACGACTACAGAAAAAAAGCAACTTATCAATCAAACAAATATACAATCACTAATATAAGTACGCACAACGAATAGTTAATATCATGAAATTTAACAACGATAATATATACAAAACAAATAGAAAAAACTCGCCCTTTCGCTTTAACGAGCAAGTAGCGTCGGTATTTCCAGATATGATAGGGCGTTCTGTTCCAGGATACTTTGAAGTCATTAAAATGATAGAGGAACTAGCTACTCGTTTTGTCACAAACAATAGCCATTGCTACGATCTCGGTTGCTCCCTTGGCGAGTCAACTCTGGCAATTGATAGAGGAATTAGAACTGAGAAAATAAACATATTCGCAATTGATAATTCAAAGGCGATGCTGGAGCGTTGCCAACTCTATTTATCCAACTATAAACATCACGCTTCAATCGAACTAAGATGCGAAGACATCTGTAAAACTTTGATCGAAAATGCCAGTATGGTGGTTTTAAATTACACTCTTCAATTTCTTCCCCTTGAAGCTCGAGATTCATTGCTCAAGTCAATATTTGATGGAATGAATTCAGGAGGAATATTACTCATTTCTGAAAAAATAAATATGGCAGATCCTACTATGAATCAGCTCTTAATTGACCTGCACCATCAATTCAAAAAAAACAATGGGTATAGTGATTTAGAGATTAGTCAAAAAAGAAACGCGCTCGAGAATATACTTATTACAGAATCTCTGAATAAACATTTAGATCGATTAGAAAAAGCGGGCTTTCAACATGTCAGTGTTTGGCAACAACAATTAAATTTCGCATCACTGATTGCTATAAAATGATTCAATTTCAACAACTTAAAAACGACATCGCAAACTCAAAAGCTGCAAATTGGTATGAACATTTTGTGTCTGCGGTAGAGCTGAGATATAAAAACTATACTCATGGCGAGGTTGAAAAATGGCAGCAGCTTATTGATAATTTACCAGAAATCAATACTAGCTCGATTGACATAAAGTCGAAAGTTAAAATTTTTCAAGATCTTCAACAATCGTTATCCGTGGCAGAAACCACAGAACTAACCGATAAGCTAAAACAACTTCATCCATGGCGGAAAGGTCCGTTTGAACTTTTTGATATTTACATTGATACTGAATGGCGTTCAGATTGGAAATGGGAAAGGATTAAACCCTATATTTCGCCTTTAAAAGGTAAAACAATTCTCGATGTTGGATGCGGTAATGGTTACCACTGTTGGAGAATGTTAGGTGAAGAAGCGCAGTTTGTTTTAGGTGTTGATCCGTCTCAAAAGTTTTTAGCTCAATTTTCGATTATTCAAAAATACATCAAGCAAAATAATTGTCATTTGCTCCCTCTAGGTATAGAAGATATGCCTAAAGAAACTAAAAACACGGGATTTGACAGTGTTTTTTGCATGGGTGTTTTATACCACCGAAAATCCCCAATAGAAATGATTTATCAATTGAAAGACTTACTTTTAAGCGGCGGTGAGTTAATTTTAGAAACTCTGGTGATCGAAGGAGATAGCGACCAAGTTTTGGTTCCTCCTGGACGCTATGCTCAGATGAGGAATGTGTGGTTTATCCCATCCGTTAACGCGCTGATTTTATGGCTCCAAAAATGTGGTTTTAAGCATGTTAAGTGCATAAATGTAGAACAAACAACTACTCAAGAACAAAGAGCGACTGAATGGATGACATTTCATTCTTTGGAAAATTTCTTATCACCAACTGATCAAAATTTGACAATTGAAAATCATCCAGCTCCCACCAGAGCCACCATAATAGCGAAAAAACCATGAATTAAATTTCGAATTTTGTGAATATTAACAAATAAGTGTAAAAATAATTTTTTTTTCTAAATAATAGCTAT
>JBMYPE010000167.1:0-4912 GCA_049600015.1 Kangiellaceae bacterium | reverse complement strand
AGAGAAATTTAGCCAAAATGTTGTTACCCAGGGCTGGTTGGTTTGCCATTATATCCGCATTTTTATCATTATTTTTAACACCTTGGGCTATTTCGCAAAGTAAAACACTTTTGGCTGAACAAGCGGCGCAGGCCAAACTTGGCGTTTTTTCCGCTGGACGCTTTAAAGAAACCAGCAATGCAGGAATAGTGTTTGTTGATCACAAGTTAGAAGACGGTAGCATCAAAGGTATTTTTTCTGTCAGTAGAGAGCAATTGAATGACTCGTTGAAAACTCCAAATACTTACTTAAGTGAAGAGGGCGTTGGCTCACAATCACCAAAGGGAAATCTGGAAGATGGAGATGTCAACAATCAAGATCAGAGTTTTCAAGCATCTAGCACAAACGTGGTTCGCATGGAGCAAAATGAACTACTAAAAGTTCAAACCGCAGAAAGCGGTCAACAATGGACCGATGAAGAAACTAATTTAGATTATTTACTATTACAAAATGGTGAGTTTTTCGAGTTAAATTCTTCTCAACAGAATTGGCAAAAAACTGAGTTTCAATCCTCTTACACACGTATCGCGCAAGAAACCGAGTTAACAGTGTCTAATAGTATAAAGGCTAAGTCTACGCATTATCTTTTACAAAATCTCTATGCTGATTCGGATATGGCACAAAAATCATGGGCTGCGTTACATTGGCGAATTGCCGCTCCCATCTCTATACCTTTGATTTGTCTTTTGGCAATTCCTCTTTCTAGGACACAACCGCGCAAAGGGAAATTTTCAAGGTTGTTTCCTTCCATCATGATTTATTTAATTTACGTGTTGTTGATGATGTATTCACGAAAATTAATTGAGTCCGGTAAATTAAATGAAGTCTTGGGATTCTGGTGGATACACGGTTTGCTAGCAGTAGGAGTTTATTATTTGTATCGGCCCTCCAAACAGGTTAATCCACCTACAAAAGTAGTCGCTTCAAATGTTTAGTCAAATTTATACAAGACTAGATCGATATATTGCACAGCATGTCGTCATGGCAAGTCTGCTGATTCTTTTTTTATTAATTGCACTCAGAGCGATGTTTGCACTTTTAGAAGAGTCCAATTCTATCGGTCGAGGAAATTATGAATTAGCGGATGCCGTTTTATATGTGGGTTTAATGTTGCCACAGAAAGTCCTAGAGCTATTTCCTATGGGGGTATTAATTGGTTCACTATTTGGTTTGGGCGTGATGGCGTCTAGCAATGAACTGACTGTCATGCGTGCTTCTGGAATGACTACTTGGCGTATAGCTGGTTCCACTTTAAAGGCGTCTTTAGTACTTATGGCTTGGGTGTTCTTTTTAAGCGAAGTGATTGCGCCGGCTGCCAGCAAATCAGCTCATCAATTAAAAACTGCAGCATTAAGTAGTGGGAAAATAACTAGCTCCTCTAGTGGATTATGGGCAAAGAATAATCAACAGATCATTCAGATTTCGAGTCTTCTCAGTAATGGTGACCTTCATGATTTGTACTTTTATGATTTAGATAAAAACTTTCACCTCACAAAATTAACTTATGCAAAAAGCGCAAAAAAAGTGAACAACACATGGGTACTTTTCAATGTTAACGAAACTAGTTTCTTAAGCGATAAGATTGAACAAAAGTTTATTGAACGTGAAACTTGGATCAACCCTTTAGATGCAGGGAATATTGAAACTCTGACTCTAAAACCAGAAACGTTAAATTTGCGAGGGTTGGTGAATTATCAAGACTATTTAAATAAAAACCAGTTAGATTCTGGCGAAGTTACTTTGGCGTTTTGGGAAAAAGTTATGTTGCCCGTGTCGATTGCTATTATGATGTTACTCGCCGCTAGTTTTGTTTTTGGTCCGATGCGTGATGTTTCAATGGGTGCAAGAATTTTAACCGGTGTTATGTTAGGGTTCGCTTTTCATTTAGCCAAACAAACGTTTGGTCCGGTTAGTTTGTTGTACGGCGTATCGCCTTTTCTAGGTGCACTCACGCCGCTTGTCGTATTTGCGGCTTTGGCATTTCATCTCATGCGAAAATCCAGTTAGTCGGATTTTGAAAGCTAACAAAATATACTTAAAAATAGAATCCATTCTTTTTAATTTTACTAGTATCTAAGCGGGTTGGCTTGATCGAACTGATAACCAAAGGTTTGGTTGCGGTCGCGATTTTTTCTATTATTTTGTGCATCGAATCTAAATTCAAACTCTCTACCTCGTCACTTTCTTTATGATAGTGAGGATCAGTGTCAATTTGGTCACTAGAAAAACTATGTGCGGGTACACCTAAACGAGCAAGAGTAGCGTTATCTGAACGGTAAAAAAGTTGCTGTTTTGGGTATGGATCTGCATAAAGTTTTTGTTGTTTTTTATCCAGCTCTTTTTGTAAGATTTCTGCCAAATTTGAACGCTCAAAACCAGTCATCCAAAATTCACCTGCACCAAATTTTGAAGGTTTACCGATCATTTCAATATTAATCATCGCAATTATGCTATTTGCATTGATAGTTTTTGAGAAATATTGAGATCCAAAGCCGCCAATCTCTTCTGCGGTAAATGCCACAAAAATTAAATCGCGCTGCCTGTTTTTAACGTTTGCAAAGTGAGATGCCAAATTAATGACTGCGGTTACCCCAGATGCGTCGTCATCAGCGCCGTTAAATATTAAATCAGGTTGTTTAGTTTGATCGTCGGCTAATTTTGAGTCTAACTCCTTTGTGCCCAAATGGTCATAATGAGCAGAGTAAATAATATTTTTAGTTTGCTCATCAGAAATTTTATTGGAATTAGCCTTTAAAACGCCAACTACGTTGGTTAATCTCTGTGTTTTTACACTGTTTTTTATTTGTACCTGAATCTCTTTTACTTCAGTTTTTTCTGTTATCACAATAACAAGAGAAGGACCTTCGTTAATTTCAAACCGGTTACTTGGACGATCAAAATAACTTTGATAGCGTCGAAATATTGGTTGATGTTTAGGGTTCACTAAAAGCAGCGTATTTCGATTCGAGTGATTAGCTTCCTCTACCGATTTTCTAAAATCATCTTTTTCTGAGACCGTTTTAATTTGAAAATCTGTTTTTTTAGATAAAGACACGCTCGTTTGAAAAGTGCGGGTTGTATAAAATGATTTGTCGATAGCTTTACCATTCAAGATTACCGATGATGAATTTTGAAAAACTTGGTGAATAGAAAAATTCTGCTTGTATGTAAGGTTTTTATTATATGGTTTCAATCCAATTTCTTTGAACCGCTTTTCTATATAGCTTGCCGCTTTGTCTATCGCAGGTGTAAACACCTTTCGCCCTTGCATTTTATCTGATGCGAGTGTTTCTATATCGAGCTTCATTTTGTCAAAATGAATTTCTGACAAACAATTGGTTGAAACAAAACTAACAGTGAATATTAAAATCAATCTATTTATTGTTTTAGTCATTAGGTTCTCTTTGTATGTAGAAAAGTCTGCTCTTATAATTCACCAAAACCATAAGAGCGAATAAAAGTTTAAAACCAAACTGATTTTAATTAGCTGTTACTTTGGACGGTGAGCCCGATTCGAAGTCCAAGCCAGCATTTGGATCATTAAATGTGTCTACGCATAGATCATTTTCTTTTTTACTGACTATGGTAGCAACGGTAGTGTCACCGGTGATGTTGACCGCCGTTCTCATCATATCTAATAAACGGTCAACGCCTAACAGCATACCAATCGCTTCCGTGGGCAGATTGACCTGAGTTAACACCATGGTTAATGTCACTAATCCAACACTGGGTACCGCGGCAGTACCAATTGACGCGAGTGTTGCCATCATAATAATGGTTAAGTATTGAGACATTGTTAGGTCGACACCGGCTAGTTGGGCAATAAAAACTGTTGCAACCCCTTGCATTATGGCGGTGCCATCCATATTGATGGTCGCTCCCATTGGAAGTGTGAAAGATGTAGTCGTTTTTCCTACACCTAAACGTTTACGAGCAACTTCCATGGTGACGGGTAATGTCGCTGCACTAGATGAAGTTGAAAAAGCGAAAAGTAGAGCAGGTCTTAATTTTTTGATTAGAATAATTGGACTTAATCCAGTTAGAATTACTAGTATTGTTGGATAAGTCACTAACATATGAATGACAAGTACTCCCGCTACTAACGCAAAGTATTTTGCTAAATTTGCGATTGCCTCTAAACCGGTGTTGTAAACTACCAAACTCATAATAAAAAACACGCCATAAGGTGCTAGATTCATGATAATAGTCACTAGTTTTAGGATGACTTCATTCAAAGCCCCAAAGAATGTAGCTATAGATTTTCCTTTTTCGCCTGCATGCGAAATGGCAAGTCCAAATAAAATAGCGAAGACGATAATTTGAAGCATGTTGCCGGAAGACATCGCCTGGACTGGGTTGCTAGGAACTAATCCGCCTAATACTTCCGTTAAAGGCGGTGCTGTTTTAGCTGTGAAATCATTGCCCGCCATGCTTAAACCAGAGCTTAAGTCAAACATACTCGCTAATGTTAAAGCCAAAGTTATGGCTGTTGCCGTCGTAAAAAGGTAGAGAATAAGACTTTTACCAGCTAAAGCTCCTAGCTTGCTCGGATCACTTAATGAGCAAGTTCCGCAGATTAAAGATATTAAAACTAAAGGCACAACGACCATTTTTAATGAATTAACAAAAAGCGTTTTGGCAATGCTAAATCCAACGACGAGGTAGCTATTAATAATCTCTCTGAGACTTTCACTTAATCCTGCGAGAAAGACTAAAATTAGCCCAAAAACCAATCCAGCAAATAATCCAAAAAATATTTTTCCGCTGATAGACATGTTCTTTAAAGTCATAGTAGCTACTCTTATTATAATATTTAACCAATAAATGAGAATACTTGGAGCCGAGCAATAATGCAACTGACTAAAATAAAAAT
>JBMYPE010000166.1:0-4922 GCA_049600015.1 Kangiellaceae bacterium | reverse complement strand
CGTAAATTCGGGATTCGCAAGAAATGGCGATACAAAACTCATCATCATTCATGCGGCAAACCAAATCAAAAGGTTTTAAGATTTTACTCAGAGATTCACTGATATTTAGTAACAATGAATTAGTAATTTTCGAACCATAGTCTGCTGCTAGCGTTTTATATTGACTAATATGGATGACCGATACTAACAGTAAATTTTGATCCTTTTGACTTCGCTGTAGCTCTTCCGATAGTCTGCGGAAAAAAGCTGGTTTTAGTAACGTACCAAAAAGATGGTCGAAAGTGGCGCCTTTAAAAAACTGCCAATACTTATGTGTTATCAGCGAGGATATTACAATACCTAAAATCACCGAGGTAAAAATTAAATAGAACGGATTGATTGGTATTTGAGAATAGAAAACAAATTGTGATTGCATTATTGCATCAAAAATAATTATCAAAAAAGACAAAAAAGTAATCACTCCGACGATCTTTGAATAATCTTTCTTTTTTACCCACGCAATTAACATTGCGCTTCCTCCCGTAAAAAAAGCCAAAATAATAATTAGCCAGGAAGTTACCTCAGCGACTAATCGAATAGCAGAGGGATGAGGCCAAATTAAATTTAAAAGACTTACCAAGCCCATCAATACAAAAGCAAATAGATAAGATCTTCTAATTTCCAAATTAAAGAACTGAAATAAAAAAAGAGAAAAAGAAATCACACCTGAGGTGATTAAAAAGCTTTCTATCTTGTAGGCTGCACTTAAATCAAAACCAAGATTTATAGGTGCCTGAGAGCGAAAAAATGCAATGAGAGTAAATATTAATAAAAAGCCGGCTAAATACAATGTCTCGTTATTTTCTCTAATGGCAAAATAATTAAATATTTGATGTAGAGTTAACAATAAAAGTATTGTAATAGCGCTCACATAAAACAAATTTTTATTTTGTTGTGTTTGCTCCAATTGTAAGTAATCGCCTATTAATACTGACTGTCGATTTAACCCCGCTTGATTAACTGAGTTGTAGGTTGTTATTTCTATATAGTTAAATTGATTAAAGTTGATGATTGAATTTGGTATGACGTAAAGTCGATTATTTCTATAAGCTCCCTGAAAAAACGGCGGAAAATTTCCCGTTTTTCCAATCAGTTGACCATTGATCCGAATCTCATCAGTTTCATCAATAGCACCCACATAAATTGCTAAGGTGTTTTTTTTAAGTTTGCTACTAACAATAAATTGTTTTGAATAAATATAATAATTTTCACCCATCATAGAAGGATTATTTAGTATTTTATCTCGTATCGATCCTTCTATTAGATTGACCGCTACGCTAGAACCTTTAGACGGTTCAATATTAGAAAGGGTGACTGAATCATTTTTGATACAGGTTGGGGCTACTTTATGTTTTTGTGATTGCTCGAGAGAATTAAATTGACAAATTGTCCAGTTTCCACTGAGTTTAGTTGGTAAGGCATCAATATACTGTGCTGCATTTAACTTTGAGATAAGAAAGCAAGAGCTAAATAGAAAAACTATTAAAACATGATGAAATGAAATCGCGCCTGCTTTATTCATAAGTAGTTTCGACATACTTCTGTCATATGAAAACTTCATTTATGCAATCATGCCGCCAACGTAATTACTTTGTCGGCCAGTTTTCTGTTTGTCTGATATAAAAATATCCATATAACTTGTGTAGATGCTGGCAATCGAAACAGCAAAAATGGTTAGAAATAATAGTACGACCAATGGGATTGAAAGTAGCGGGATGAGGACGGAAATTAATGTAATAAAAGTGAAAGCAATCACAAGGTAAAAAACACCAGCCAAACCATAGAGAGTGAACGGAATTACGTTTATTTTACAAGCTGATAAGCTAAGCTTTAGCGCATTCACAGGTGATGAATTTTCTAATACTATTAAAGCAGGTGCAAACCAAAAGGCCATCATTACGGGAATCAGCAATGCTAAATAGATCAAACCCGTCAATGCATAAATTCTGGATGTTTCAACTCCTTCAATACTGGTTAACCAACCCATCAATTCTTCGGTGGACATATGATTGAGTTTTTCAGGGAGCAAGTTGAAAATATCGTAACCAAAAACTTGCATTATCATGTAAGTCAAAATAGTTAAGATGATGGATGCTAATCCATAAAACGCACATAAATAGATTAACGGTTTAACATGCGTTTTTAATGCGGCAAATAAATGGTCAAAAGTAAGAGGGGTATTTGGCGATAATTGACGACAACCTAACATAACTCCAGCAATTGGGATCGGAAATAGTAGAGCAATAATTTGATTGATACCAGGAATTAATAATAATACAAACAGAAAAGATGTTATCCCCAACCAAGCTTTTAATTGGCTTGTAAAAAGCTTAAATGCCTCTCGTAACCATGCTATTCCATTTCTCGCATTCACTTTCACTATCTCAATAGGGTGACCATCTTGTTTTCCAGTTTGGCCAGGTTGTTCTTGGTCGTTTGGTGTTTGGTGGTTGAAATGCTCAGACAAAACAGATCCATGGGGTTAATGTGAAGACTCAACTATTCTAATTCTAAATATATGCAATGTCCAAGCTGGTTTGCTTGAGCAACAAAGTAAATAAATGCTATTCTCGCTATCGATTATATATGTGACGCTCGGAAAATCATCTTAATTTTGTTGTCATACACTCTTTCCGGTGATTCGGTAAAGATAACGTTAAGTTAGGAATTAGCTATATGAAAATAACTAAATCATTAAACATCAATCCATTTATTCTCCTTAACTTTTATATTTTGTTGTTCGCGAATACACTTTGGGCGGATTCCCTAAAATTGGAACCCAAAGCTGAACAAGTGATAACAAAAGATAGAGTGACGAGTGATTTTGCCCTGGACAAAATAATGTCCGATCCTGATTGGATGGGGATTAGCCCAGAAAGAGCAAGTTGGTCATTAAATAGTCAATCCATCTACTTTCAACAAAAAGCGAAAGGTCATTCCCACAGAAACGTGCTTCAAATAGCCCTAGTTCAATCGAGTGATGATCAATACAAACCTGTAGTGCTGGATGATCCACAAGCGATATTAAAGGCAGAAAGTGCAAAAGCGAACTTAAATGCCAGTGAAAAGCTTGGCGTGTTTGTCTATCAAGGAGACATATTTAAAATAGACATTCTAAAGGAACATATCCAACAGCTAACCAATGACTCTGCGCCTCAATCGAATGTGACATTTGTAAACGATCACACCATTAGCTATTTTATAAATCATGATATTTACACAATGGATCTAAGTTCTGGGCTATCAACGCAAATCGCAAGCTTTAAACTATCGAACGATCCAGACAAATCAAATAAAAAAGACTATTTACAACAATCTCAACCTCGGCTTTTACAATATATTGCAAATCAACAAAAAGAAGCAAAGTTTCAAAAACAGCGAACAAATAATCGAAAAATTGCTGAAAACATAGAGTGGTTTTTAGGCGACAAACACTCTATAAAAACCTTTCGGTTATCGCCCGATGCTAAGTGGTTAGTTTTGGGTTTAGTCGAAAAACAAACAAACGGTGAAAGTGATAATATGCCAGAGTTTGTGACCGAGTCAGGCTACGTGAATAATAGAAAAGTTCGCTCGTTAGTTGGTACCAATAAACCAACCAGCGAAACTTTTTACTTAGTTGATTTAGTTAATCACGAAAAGTCACTGATAGAATTGTCTAAATTGCCTGGGATAGGTGATGACCCGCTAGCGAAATTGCGTAAAAAAGCCGCCCAAAAAATTGGGTACAAATTTGAACCCTTAAAAGGTAACAGAGCAGTCTACGCGTATAACTGGCAAGTCAATCAAGGTGTTGAGTGGAGTAATGATAGCCAGCGAGCAGCGATCCTATTATTTTCTTACGATAATAAAGATCGTTGGCTAGTTTCTTTTGATACTAAAAAGAAAACGCTCAATACCGCTAATTGGTTGTCAGACGAAGCATGGGTGAATGACTGGACTTTTAATGAATTTGGTTGGTTGCCCGATAATCAAACGCTCTATTACTTATCTGAGGAAGATGGTTATTCCCATCTATATGTCAAAAAAGGTAAACGCAAAGCAACCAAAGTCACCAAAGGAAAGTTTGAAGTAAGTGATCTAACGGTAACTAAAGATGGAAAAAGTATTTATTACCGAGCAAATCCAAAACACCCTGGTATTCATGAAATTTATGTTGTTAACTTAACTAAACGAACAAACAAAGCTGTGACATCACTGGGTGGGCAAAACGATTATGTGCTCTCTCCAGATGAGAATAGAATGATCATTCGTCATTCCAGTCTCACTAGAATGCCTGAGCTTTATTTAATCCAGTTGGAGAACAAAAATCAGCCTAAGCAACTCACTTACACCATGAGCCGGGAATTTTTATCAAAGCCATGGCAAGCACCTGAAATTAAAGCAATTAAATCTAGCGAAGTTGAGCAACCTATTTACTCCAGACTTTATAAGCCAATAGCCCGTCAAAACGATGATTCATCTAACAAACAAACTCAAAAGCGGCCGGCAGTTATTTTTGTGCATGGTGCTGGTTATTTACAAAATTCACATCAAGGTTGGTCTGGTTATTATAGAGAGTTTATGTTTCACAACTATTTAACCAGTAAGGGGTATGTAGTGTTAGATATGGATTATCGAGCTTCAAAAGGTTACGGCAGGGACTGGCGAACTGCGATATACAGAAACATGGGCACCCCTGAATTGCAAGATTTAAAAGATGGCGCAAAATGGTTAGTCGACAACATGAACGTCGATGAGAAAAGGATAGGTGTTTATGGCGGATCCTATGGTGGGTTTATGACTTTTATGGCGCTGTTTAAAGAGCCGGATTTATTTGCCGCCGGAGCCGCTTTAAGGCCTGTTACTGATTGGGCGCATTACAATCACGGCTATACATCTAA
>JBMYPE010000165.1:0-4947 GCA_049600015.1 Kangiellaceae bacterium | reverse complement strand
AAACAATGAAGATGACATTTACGAAATGCATTTGCAGATGCATGAAGAGATGGACACACAATAGGCTTTAATGACTGAAGCGCTTAAAGATAAACTGATTGATCTGCGAGATAGTGTTGATTTGCTTCTCATCAAACAAAAAAACCGACGCAAGCACATCAAAGCGAAGCAGGTCAGACAGCAATCAAAAACTAAAAAGCTTCAATGCGCTGAACCGCTCGATCTGCAGCAAAATCAGTCTAAAGATCGTGAGCAAAACTTAACTAAAAAGAGGAGAATAGGAATGAAGTATTTGGGAGTAGTAGTCATCATTGGGATATTCTTTGGTGCACTGGAAATGGGCGGCGGACTAGTTAAAGCCATGGATTTGATGTCACTAATATTTGTGCTTGGTATTGCGATTGGTCATGCCCTTGGCGCAAACCCTGGTGAGAATGTTATCACACGCTTTGGCGATGGCTGTGTAAGAGGCGGCTGGTTAGGTTTTCTAATCGGTATTGCATTGATCGCAGGAAGTGAACAAGCAGCGGTCATGAACGTAAGCCACTTGATGGCAGCATTAGCGGTTGCGCTACTAACACCACTTTATGGATACTTTTTCAAGATAATCACAATGCAACTAGATTGAAGAGCTGCATCCACACCGCTTTACGAGGCTCCACCTCTCTCTGTCGTAACTCTTACTGCGCTAATTTGGTGAGCGGTCCCGTTGAACAATCTAATAGATGTTGTCAACTCAGCGTATCACTCGCCATACGTTATACTCACTTTGCTAAACACTAGGGTTGTCTGGGTGTGATGCTGGTTGGACTATTCACCGGTGATGTATCAGGCTGGAAACTTTGAGTGCTAATCGGATAGGCTTGTTCCCAAACGTGTCTGCAGGATTATATTAGCAATTAGTGTGCATATACTTCTTCATAACCGAGACTCCATCCAGATGTGCCACAGTCTTAAGTTAGGGTATGTTCCTCAGATTACAGACCTGAGAGAATAACAGCTCATAAGTTATTGTCGCACTCTTTTTCGCACCAACGTGAAAACGCTTCGCCTCAACCTTCAACTATCGATCCAACCCTCTGGTTACAAAGCTTAATCGATCCTAGGTATGGTACAAAACTTTCATGAAATGACAGATTACCGATGGGTGAGCCGCATCAGAGGGAAACAACTCACCCAAAGGCAAATATAGATCGGCTCTAACCGACCTACGAAGGATTTAACGACCCCATATTTAATCTTTTAGCTACAGGTCAATTTTTTCCGAATTAATTTTTGCTTCGAGAGCATTGGTTTTGTGCATGCACATTTGCCACGGTGACTTATAAGATCAACTACAAATACATTTAGGCTGTTAAGTAGAGAGTTCGTAAGAATGGTTTAAAACTGCAAACCTAAAATACCGTAAGTTTCAAACATTTTGTATGCAAAAATGAGTAATACCGCAAGAATACAAGTAATTAGTAGCGTGTAAGTGTGCATCTCTTTTATCCTTACTCTTCCAACGTAATAACAACCGTGGAAGCAATGTGCAGCCACATCGGACTGTTCCGAGATTATGGTTACTGCATGATTGGTCTGTGATCCAGGGGTGTGATGGTATCAGGAGCTGGTTGTGAGGTGGTTCTGATCCCTCATGATTACCACCCCTGCCGCGCGCCTTATGGGTTGAAGTGTACTTCCTAAAAATCATGGTGGAGCCCTTGAGCAAATGGCGCTTGATCCCAGCTCCTGAAGTCGAATGGATTATGGGCGAAAACCCTTGAGTATATTTATCGATAACGATCCTGCTCCGATCACATATAAATAAAGATTTTTCGTTAATTTATTGTGAAAAAATAATAAATTACATTTTGATTTAGTAAATTTTCAAAATTATGTTAGGAGATATGCTTGAACTGTGACTATCGGACTGCGGATATGTAGCAATGAATAATTATGACGAGGCCTTCAATAGTGCAAAATTAATTCCTGCCGCACATTTATTTCTTAAGAATTGGACTGCCAGTTCGAAACAGGTTCAGAACCGTTTTAAGAAAGATTCTAAAGCGCAGCTCGATATGCCTTATGGAGATAAGAGCTCGATGAGAATGGATATATTCAGCCCTGGAGCCTATGTCGAAGCAAACTTGCTATTTGTACATGGTGGTTTCTGGACGGGTTATGACAAAAGTGTTTTCTCTCACTTAGGCATGGGTCCAATTCTTAATAATGTCAGGTGCATATTCCCTAATTTACCAAAGCCACCTGATGTTAGCCTTTCCGAAATGCGGGTTGCATTATCAGAATGCATTGCAAATATTGCCAGAAAGTATTCGGGTCCAATAATTTTGCTTGGTCATCAATCAGGTGCGCAACTGGCAGGCCAGTGCATTACCTCAGAAAACTTAAGCGATGAGCTAGCTGCAAGGATCAATCACACAGTACTTATTTCGCCGATTAGCGATTTACGCCCTATTTTCTATTCGAAATATCGAGATGAGATCGGACTAACTGAAGAGTTGGCTCAGTTAGAAAGTCCACTTTTACATGCAAAGCATAAAAATGTGAAAGTGACCATTTGGGTCGGATCTGATGAGAGGGCGATTTACATTGACCAGGCACAGCAACTTGCTACCGCTTGGAAATGTGGTTGGTTCAAGTCAAATAATAGACATCATTTTGATATCATAGAGGATCTTGAAAAGCAAAATTCTAAGTTGACAACCATGGTCCTCACACATCTTCATCCCCATTGATAATAGCCGGATCCAAATTTTGGTATAGACCATAGTTATCCAGGATTCAGCGCTCATCGACTTTGAAATAAATTCTAAATGGAGAGAAGGTGAATAAGTTGCCTACCCTTAACTTTGTACCGCTTCTTTATGCAATCGTGCTACTGTTTGCAAACAATTGTGTTGCTTAATTTTGCGTCTAATAGAGTAATTAGAAGAAATATTTTTTAATCTAAATAATTGTGTTAGCCTACCACGGAGTAATTATTTGAGGCGCCATACAACTTGTACTCCAAACTACAAAAACGGACGCATACGCTTCTGCAGCCCGCCAAGTTCGGTGACTCTAAGAGTAGGTCATTCGATAATCTGCTACATGGATTGATTTTCCTCAATCTTATTGCGGTCACTTTAGACTCCGTTCCTAGTCTAAGGGCTGGATACTCGGTTTATTTTGACTATTTCGAAATATTTAGCGTCGTTGTTTTCAGTGCTGATTTTTTGGCTAGGCTCTGGACTGCACCGCTCGAAAATACAAAGAAGCAAAAATCCTCATTCAATGCTCGCTTGAAATACATTTTTTCTTTCGGAGGAATAATCGATTTGCTTTCTATTTTACCATTTTATTTGCAAGCAATCTTTCCGGGAGCTGATTTGAGAGTCCTTCGAGCTTTACGATTATTAAGAGTCTTAAAACTTTCTTCTTATAATTCTGCACTTACCGATTTGAGCCAAGCAATACTAGAGGAACGAAAATCCTTTTATGCGGCTCTTTATATTTTCCTTGTAGTATTCGTTATCGCATCCTCATTAATCTATTACGCAGAACATCAAGTTCATCCAACGGCATTTAGTTCTATACCAGATGCCATGTATTGGGCGCTCATTACCCTCACGACGGTTGGTTATGGCGATATCACACCCGTCACAGCGATGGGTAAGATGATAGCTGCTATGGCTGCAATTTCTGGTGTTATCGTGATGGCACTTTTGACTGGTATCGTTGCAACATCCTTCGCCTCTCATATGAATCAGAAAAAGTTGTTTTTCGAGGCGCAGGTCCGAGAAGCTCTGAAAGATGGTAAAATTGATAGTAATGAACATCGCTTTCTTGAAGAACTCAGGCGACATTTTGGAATGTCGAAACAGCAGGCTGAAAAAATGATCAAGGAAGTTAGTGATAACAATTCGTGATTAATGACGAACTGAAACAAGACTAACCGTTAAAGAGAAGATTTTTGACCATAAAATGACTCAACAAATTTGCCGTCTGAAAATTAATTTTTAACGTTTTTCTAAATCAATAATCTCATTTTGCAATCGAAGATATTCTGAAAAAATATCACCTTCGGTTAATATTCCGCAGATTTGATTGTTTCTCCGATCAACGACGGGAATAGTTTCGCCAACGAAGGTTGCAGCGACTTCAATTGCCTGCTGAAGTGAAGCATCTCTTTTAATAGAGATGGGTTCTCGGTCAGCGTACAAGAGTGCTGTTTCCGAAGGTACTCTGCTTAGTAGCTCTTTCATTTCCAATTTCCCTATTAGAACGTTTGAACTATCAACGATATAAGCATCTGACTGGCTTTGCTTTATCAATTTTTCCAGAACTTGACTAACTGTGGAGGTCTCACTTACAGTAATGAAATTTTGTGAAGTGAATTGAAAAATTTGGGTTTCCATAAGAACGAGGCCAGTGCGCCCAAATGATAAATCGATTCCTCGTTTCAGTAGTTGATTATCAAAGTAGGAATGGCCATAGATTGCATTTGATACCAACAATGCAATTACGACCGACAATAGAGCTGCCAGTCCCATTTGGTACGACTGTGTGAGCTCGAATACGATCAATACAGCTGCGATTGGTGCGCCAATTACCGCTCCTGCAATAGAAGCCATGCCGCATACTGAAAGTGTTTGATAGCTGATCTCTGTCATACCAAGTAAATTCAACACATGAGCTATCAAAGCACCCAAGCTTGCACCCAAAAATAATGCTGGCGAGAACACTCCACCAAAGAAACCAAATGAAAGAGAAATTGTTGTTGTTAAAAGTTTCCCAAAAAATAAGAGCACCAGCATAACCAGCGTATATTGTCCCGATACTGTAGACGCGATTACACTTGTTCCGAGCCCCATAACTTCAGGCAAGACGCTACCAATTGTACTCAGAATGAATATTGCGCAGGTTGTTTTGTAAAACTGATTTAACTGAATTTTCTGGTTGAAC
>JBMYPE010000164.1:0-4960 GCA_049600015.1 Kangiellaceae bacterium | reverse complement strand
CATAGAAGAGGAGATGCAACGCTCTTATCTCGATTATGCTATGAGTGTGATTGTTGGTCGCGCACTTCCCGACGTGCGTGACGGGCTAAAACCAGTCCATAGGCGTGTGTTATATGCTATGAACGTCCTCTCAAATGATTTTAATAAGCCCTATAAAAAGTCTGCTCGTGTCGTAGGGGATGTTATTGGTAAGTACCACCCACATGGTGATACTGCGGTTTATGACGCCATCGTTCGTATGGCTCAACCTTTCTCTTTAAGATACATGCTGGTAGATGGTCAAGGTAACTTTGGTTCTGTTGATGGCGACTCTCCGGCAGCAATGCGTTATACCGAAGTTCGCATGGACAAGCTTGCACATCAACTTTTAAGTGACTTGGACAAAGAAACCGTCGATTGGATTGAAAACTATGATGGTTCGGAAAGTGAACCCAATGTATTACCTGCAAGAGTCCCCAACTTACTAATTAATGGTTCTTCCGGTATTGCCGTGGGTATGGCAACTAATATTGCGCCTCACAACCTAACCGAAGTCATCAATGCGTGCTTAGCCATGATTGACAACCCAGAAATTGATCTTGATGGAGTCATGGAACATATTCCAGGTCCTGACTTTCCAACACAAGGAATCATTAATGGTAAAGCAGGAATTTTACAAGCCTACAAAACGGGCAAAGGTCGAATTTATATTCGAGCGAGACATCATATAGAAACAAACGAGAAAAATGGTAAAGAAACCATTGTAGTCACTGAATTACCTTACCAAGTCAATAAAGCTCGATTAACCGAAAAGATCGCTGAATTAGTGAGAGACAAAAAAGTCGACGGTATAACCGCACTTAGAGATGAATCAGATAAAGATGGAATGAGATTGGTGATTGAATTGCGTCGCGGCGAAAACTCTGACGTACTCATGAATAACTTGTATTCACAGTCTCAAATGCAGACAGTTTTTGGAATCAACATGGTTGCCTTGCAAGATGGTCAACCAAAGTTATTCAACTTAATCGAAATGCTTAAAGCTTTTATCAAACATCGTAAAGAAGTAGTGATCAGAAGAACGATTTTTGATTTAAGAAAAGCTCGCGAAAAAGCACACGTATTAGAAGGTTTAGCGTTAGCCTTAGCTAATATTGATGAAATAATCGAGTTGATCCGAAATGCTGAAAGTCCGGCAATTGCGAAAGAACAATTAGTAGCAAAGGACTGGGATGCCAGCGCCATTTTAGCAATGTTAGAAAGTGCAGGCTCTGATGCCTGTCGTCCTGATGATTTAGGTGACCAATTTGGTTTAATTGATGGCAGGTATCATTTGTCAGTTGTTCAAGCGCAAGCAATTTTGGACTTAAAGCTTCATCGTTTAACCGGCTTAGAACATGAAAAAATTATCGCTGATTATAAATCGTTAATTGAGTTAATTGCTGAACTATTACAAATTTTAAATAGCAAAGCACGATTAATGGAAGTCATTCGTGAGGAATTAGTTGAAGTTCAAGAAATGTTCGGTGATGAGCGTAGAACAGAAATTACCAATAGTTCTGCAGATTTGTTGATTGAAGATTTAATTCCTGAAGAAGATGTTGTCGTGACACTTTCACATGAAGGCTATGTGAAATATCAACCTTTGTCCACGTATGAAGCTCAAAAACGTGGTGGCAAAGGCAAGTCTGCGACCAAAATGAAAGAGGAAGATTTTATTGAGCGATTGTTGGTAGTTTCAACTCATGCAACCATTTTATGTTTCTCTAGTATTGGTAAAGTTTATTGGTTAAGAACATTTGAATTACCTTTAGCTAGTCGCGGTTCTCGCGGTAAGCCTATTGTTAATATTTTACCGCTGCAAGATGATGAAAAAATCACTAGTATTTTGCAGGTGAAAGAATACAAAGAAGATGAATATGTCTTTATGGCAACTTCTAGCGGTACTGTTAAAAAGACCTCGTTAGAGCAATTCTCAAGACCACGCGCTAACGGCATTATTGCTCTTAGACTTGACGAAGGCGATCAACTGATAGGCACTGTTGTGACCAATGGTGATGATCAACTTATGCTGTTTAGTGATGCCGGTAAAGTAATCAGGTTCCACGAAGAAAAAGTGCGTCAAATGGGTAGAACCGCTCGCGGTGTGAGAGGAATGCGAATTTCCGAAGATCAAAGAGTGATTGCCTTGGTGAGAGCTGATGATGACAGCCAGATTTTAACTGTCACAGAAAACGGTTACGGAAAACGAACCTGCATGACAGAACATCCATTAAGAGGACGTGGTGGGCAAGGCGTTATTTCAATTACTTTGAGTGAAAGAAACGGCAAAGCAATCAGTGCTGTTCGAGTTCAAGATGGTGATGAAATCATGTTGATTAGTAAAGGCGGCACACTGGTTAGGACTCGTGTAGATGAAATAAGAACAATGGGAAGAAATACTCAAGGTGTTCGATTAATTCGTTTACAGGAAGATGAATCTTTAGTTGGTTTGCAACGAATTGACGAACTAGAAACAGATGACGAGGAAGAAAGTTCAGAAGAAGTTAGTGTTAACGAAAATACTCAAGAAGCTAATTCTCAAGAAGTAGCTTCTGATGAAAGTGAACCTGATACTAACTCTGAGGAATAAATTAAATGTCAGATACTCCGACCTATAACTTTTGTGCAGGTCCTGCTGGCCTGCCCAAAGCTGTGTTAGAGAGAGCGCAAGCTGAAATGCTAGATTGGCAAGGTTTGGGTGCATCTGTAATGGAAATCAGTCATCGCAGTGCGGAATATCAAGCATTAGCAAAAAAGGCTGAGGCAGATTTTAGAGAGTTGCTCAATATTGGTGACTCTCATGCCGTTCTATTTTTGCATGGCGGAGCGACCCAGCAATTTTCTAACATACCGATGACGTTATTGTCACATAGCGATAAAGAGGCAGAATATTTATCCAACGGTGTATGGTCTGAAAAAGCGGTGGCTGAAGCAAAACGATTTGGCAAAGTGAATTCAATCGATGTCGTGAGAAAAGATGAAAATGGTCATTATTATATTTCTGATCTATCGGACTGTGAACGAAGTCAATCGCCCATTTACACTCATTACACGCCTAATGAAACGATTGAAGGGTTTCGAATTAGCCAAGTGCCTAAAACTACCGGCGCAGTGATTGCGGATTTATCCTCTACTATTTTATCAGAGCAACTAAATCTTAATGATTACGATATGATTTATGCAGGTGCGCAAAAAAATATCGGCCCTGCCGGAATGACGGTAGTCATTATTAAAAAATCATTATTTGAAAAAATGCACTTTGATAAAGCACCCACAACCTTTAACTATCAATTACAAGCAGAAAAAGAATCGATGCTGAATACGCCTGCGACATATTCTTGGTATTTAGCGAGTTTAGTTTTTGAATGGTTAAAAGAGCAAGGCGGCGTTGCGCAAATGGAAGCAAATGCGATAGAAAAGTCTGAACTACTTTATAACTTAATCGATAAAGATGATTTTTATTTAAATCCAGTTGCCAAACAACACCGTTCAAGAATGAATGTACGATTTGCTTTACACGATGAATCATTAAATGAACTGTTTTTAAATAAAGCAAAACAAGCAAATTTGATCGGCCTGAAAGGTCACCGAAGCATTGGTGGAATGAGAGCGAGTATTTATAATGCTGTGTCGGTTGAAGGTGTCAGAGTATTGGTTGATTTTATGCAACTATTTAAGAAAAATTATGGGTAAATAAATACCCCTTCGCAAATGGGGGAGGTATTGTAAAATTACCTTCGCTGCCAAAGTGGAGTTTGGTTCTTCTCTAATCCCCCTCTTTGTGAAGAGGGATTAAGGGAGATTTAAAAAGTTAGAGTATAAAGAGAAATTATTATGTCATGTGATTACATCCAATTAGCCAACCCTGGTGTACAAAAACTAAGCCCTTATCAAGCGGGAAAGCCTGTCAGTGAACTAGAGCGAGAATTGGGAATTACTAACATCGTTAAACTTGCCAGCAACGAAAACCCGTTAGGATTAAGTGAAAAAGTAAAACAAGCAATTGAAAAAGAATATACTGATGCTTGCCGTTATCCTGATGCCAATGGGCATTATTTAAAATCGGCATTAGCGGAAAAGTTTGGCTTAGAAACGACACAAATTACTTTAGGGAATGGATCTAACGATGTGTTAGAAATGATTGCGCGTTGTTTTGTTCAACCACATCATGAAGTGATATTTTCTCAACACGCATTTTGTGTTTACCCATTAGTTAGTCAAGCGATTGGTGCAACATTAGTTGAAGTGCCTGCTAGAGAATGGGGCAATGATCTGGATGCGATGTTTAAGGCGATTACCGATAAAACAAAAATGATTTTCATTGCAAACCCTAATAATCCCACCGGCACTTGGTTGGGCGAAGAGCCTTTAAAAGCATTTATGAATAAAGTTCCAGAGCATATTATTGTGGTTATGGATGAAGCATATACTGAATATGTGACCGATGGTTCAATCCCACATACCATTGATTGGTTATCAGAATTTAAAAACTTAGTTGTGACAAAAACTTACTCAAAAGCCTATGGATTAGCATCATTAAGAGTTGGTTATGCTGTTTCTAGCGAAGAGATATGTGGATTATTAAATCGATTAAGACAGCCTTTTAATGTCAATAGTTTTGCCTTGGCTGCTGGTATCGCGGCGCTTGAAGATCATGCTTATCTTGAAAAAGCGATTGCAGTGAACCAAAGTGGAATGGAGCAGATTAAAGCATCCTGTAAAGATTTAGGTCTAAGTTTTATCCCTTCTGCAGGTAACTTTATTACGGTAGATTACGCACAAAACGCCATGCCAATTTATGAAAAATTATTACATAAAGGAGTGATTGTAAGACCTGTTGCTAATTATCAAATGCCTAACCATTTAAGAATTAGTATTGGTTTAGAGTATGAAAATCAGCGCTATATTGATGGGATAAGAGAAATACTTTAGCCCCCCC
>JBMYPE010000163.1:0-4973 GCA_049600015.1 Kangiellaceae bacterium | reverse complement strand
ACTTACCAATCCTCCTAGCGTGCGTTTAGATTTAGTCCACTAACTTGAGGGGTTGAAATTAAGGTTCAACAAAAAGAGTAATTGCAGTTAAAATCGTGAACTTACAACTTAAAGGAATTTATAATAAAAACACCTAAGTCATTAAAAATAAACCATTATTTTTTTATACCCTAAATCTGTGGATAAAATAGTGAATAAATAATTGTGTTTTTCAACAAAAATTTTGGATTGCGCGAACATAAACTGAATTCTATAAACTAAATAATAATAAATACAATAAGTTAGCTTATTTTACAGGGATAAACCTGTACACTGGATAAGCTGTTAATAACTTTTTCACTATGTGTATAACCGATAGAATTGTGTTCCAAATTATAGCGAAAACCGCTAACTACAAGGCTTTCAAGCAAAAATGAAATTTCTAGATAAATTATCTGATTGGGTTGGACCAACAGTGGCGTGGCTCACTGTTTTAATGATCCTATTTAGTTTGCTCAATATCCTCTCTAGCTGGTTATTTAATACTAATTCAATCGCGATTCAAGAATCAATTACTTGGATGCATGGTTTTAATTTCTTGTTAGCGACCGCTTACACATTGAATAAGAACGAGCACGTAAGAGTCGATGTCTTTTACGCAAAAATGAATTCAAAAAACAAAGCCATAGTTGATTTTTTAGGAAGTCTTTTTTTACTTGTACCAACAGCAATTTTCATTGCTTGGGCGAGCTGGCCAGCTTTTTATTTAAGTTGGCGCGTAAACGAAGTGTCCTCAGAGCCTGGCGGTTTACCTATGCTCTACATATTAAAAGCATTGCTATTAGCCATGCCTTTATTATTGTTGCTGGAAGCATTTAATCAACTGTTAAAAAATATCCGTTTAATAGCGCGAAATCAATCCGTGAATACAGAGGAGCAATTGTAATGGAATGGTTAGCGCTTATCATGTTCATCACCGTCTGTTTAGTACTATTGAGTGGTTATCCGGTCGCTTTTTCTCTTGCTGGAACCGGAATTTTATTCGCGTTAATCGGTGTTCAATTGGAATTGATCCATCCGGCTATTCTAAAAAATGTGGGTTCTCGATTATTTGGCGTCATTCAAAACCCGACACTGATAGCTGTTCCTCTCTTTGTTTTCATGGGAGGCATACTTGAAAAAGCCAAAATAGCAGATAACCTATTAAACGGCATTGCAAATGTGCTGGGTGATAAAGTTTCGGGGCTAGGAATATCCGTCATTCTTGTGGGTGCTCTATTAGCAGCAAGTACTGGAATTGTGGGCGCGACTGTTGTCACTATGGGACTGATTTCTTTGCCTGTCATGTTAAAGAAAGGATACTCACCAGCTTTATCAAGTGGCGTCATTTGTGCGTCTGGAACTCTTGGGCAAATTATTCCACCTTCAATAGTGTTGGTTCTATTGGGCGATGTGATTGCCAGCGCTAATCGAGATGCCAATCTTGGTAATGACCCTATGTCCGTTGGTGATCTATTTGCTGGCGCGTTAATTCCGGGACTTATTCTAGTTGCTATGTACATTATTTATCTATTATTGGTCGCACAATTTTCTCCTCAACAATTTGATGTTACTAAAATAGAGGGCACAAAGGAAAAAATGGATGAAAAGCGTCTAGACCAAACTGCCTCACGTGCAGATGTTGCCAGTGGCACTACAAGTTTTAATCCCGTTCAATCTAAATCGGCTGCTTTAAAAGTTATTGTAGCTCCTTTAGTTTTAATATTTCTGGTATTAGGCTCCATTTTATCTGGTGTCGCCACACCCACAGAAGCAGCCGCAGTCGGTGCTAGTGGCGCTTTGATACTTGCCTTAATTGGTAAACAGTTGAATTTTAAAAACCTCACATCGGTTGCACGCTCAACGACACGCACCTCCAGTATGATTTTTATGATCCTAATTGGAGCATCCATATTTTCTTTGGTCTTTAGAGCATTTAACGGTGATGATGCCATTGAGCATATCCTGACTAATCTTCCCGGCGGTTTAGCTACGGCTATGCTTGTGGTGATGCTCACTATGTTTGTATTAGGCTTTATTTTAGATTTTATCGAAATTGTATTTGTTGTGGTACCTTTGACCGCTCCCGTGCTCATCGCTTTAGGAGCTGATCCCATCTGGCTTGGCGTTATGATCGCAGTGAACTTACAGACGTCATTTTTAACTCCCCCTTTTGGTTTTGCGCTATTTTATTTGCGCGGTGTCGCACCTCCTCAGGTTAAAACGGAAATGCTATATAAAGGGGTGTTGCCGTTTATCGCGATTCAGCTGTTGTTATTAATTTGCTTAGCGAGCTTCCCTCGATTAACGACTTGGCTTCCTTCTATAATTTATTCCTAAGCTTTTGAATATTAAGAAAGTTATTGAATGATTTTCTTACAAAATTAATTCTAAGTATTCTGCACATCTCAAAAATCAATGCTATATTTTATAGTATCTAAATGAACAACCTAGAGTCGGGAAAAGACGTAGAGGCAGCAATTCAACTTTTGAAGTACCCGACGCCGGATTTAAAACATGGAAGATAAGAATCTTAATCATCACATACCATCTAATAATAGATATTTTTATCTAGCCCTCGCTCTGGTCACAGTTTCTGCATGTTTAGGATTTGCAGAATTTCACTATTTATCTGCAGGATTGAGTATCTTGCTATTTCCAACCTTGTATCTTCACAGAAAGAATGAATTTTCACTCAAGAAGCAGCTGACTGAAAAAAGCATTAAAAATAATGGTGACGATGACAATTATCATCAAGCTGACGATACATTGACGGCAGCATTGGAAAACATCTTTCCAGTGTGGAAGCAACAAATCGAATCGACCGTTCAACAATCAACTTCTGCGATTAATCAGATCACCCAACAATTTGTTGATATCGGCCATAACTTAAATTTGGCAATCAGTGTAACCTCCGGCGGAGAGGAACGATTCTCATCGGATTCATCAGTTAATGACGCTTCAAATAAAATCAAAGACGATCTGGAATTGTTAAAAAACACTTTGATAGGCATGTCTCAGTCAGAACAAACTGCGTTATGTGACATAAAAGCACTATCGAACTATATGGAAGAATTAACAAAAATGGCAGGTGTTGTTGAAACTCTTGCCGAACAAACCAATTTACTGGCGTTAAATGCTGCTATAGAAGCTGCTAGGGCGGGCGATCAGGGGCGTGGGTTTGCAGTGGTAGCTGATGAAGTTAGAAACTTAGCCAATCAATCAAAGGGAACGGGAGAAAGCATTCGGAAAAAGATTGATGCGGTGGGAGCATCAGTCGATAAAATATTACAGCAAGCCACCCACTCCGTGGAGTCGGAAGATGCGATGGCTAATAAAGCCGCCGAAATTATCCATGAAGTCATGGTACAACATAAAATGACAACCTACACCCTAGCAGAATCCGATAAATTATTGGTCAACATGAGTAAAAATGTTCAGTCTGAAATATCGAAAGTTATGATTGAACTTCAGTTTCAAGACAAGATAAGTCAACAATTGAGACACATAGAGGAAAACATTCAACAAGCTCAAGCTGCGATCCATGACAGCAAACCATTAGACGCCCACCAACGAATCGAGAAATTCTCAGCTTTGCCTGATTTATTAAAAGCAAGCTATACCATGGAAGATGAACATCGACTTCACAAAAAAAATGATTCCACTGTCCAAGAAAAATCAAACAATGATGATAACGAAGTTGAGCTCTTCTAAATTGTTAATTTACCACTAACCCATACTTTGACTTATTTTACGCCAATCTAACGCACTATTTTTATAATTCAAATAAGAATCAAAAATACGTTTTGAAAGCTCATTGTTGTCAGCTAACTCACGAACGACTTCTTCCGAAATAGATTGGAATTTATCAAGAACATCTTGTGGCAATCTTCTCAAACTAACACCGTGTTTTGAAACTAATATTTTTAGTGCCTCGCTATTTCTTAATGTAAACTCCGCCAACATGTCATTGTTCGCGACTAAACAAGCTGATTTGACTATCGACTGTAAATCTTTAGGTAATTTGTTTAGCGCTTCTGTATTTATGATAGCCTCTAAGGTAGTCCCTGGTTCTTGCCAGCCCGGGTAGTAATAATATTTAGCTGCTTTATATAAACCAAAAGCTAAATCATTTAGTGGGCCCACGAACTCAGCTGCATCTATTCTTCCCATTTCAAGAGCAGAAAAAATTTCACCGCCAGCAATAAGTTCGGGAGTTCCACCTGCTCGTTTCAATACTTCCCCGCCGAGTCCGGGTATACGCATTTTTAATCCCTTAATATCTTCTAAACTATTGATCTCTTTATTAAACCAACCTGCCATTTGAATATCGGTATTTCCGCCTGGCATAGGAGTCACATTGTAGGGTGCATACAATTCTTGCCATAGCTCAAGACCGCCGCCTTTTAATAACCAGCTATTCATTTCTTGCGCGCTTAACCCAAAAGGGACAGAACTAAAAAACGAAGCGGCCGGCAATTTCCCTTTCCAGTAATAAGCGGCACCATGGCCCATTTCTACACTGCCGGATGACACTGAATCAAATACTTGTAACGCTGGGACTAATTCACCAGCGCCATACACTTTAACTTTAATGCGCCCATCACTCATTTCATTAATCAGCTTTGCTAAATAATCTGCGCTAGTACCTAAGCCTTGAAAACCTGGTGGCCAAGTGGTGACCATTGTCCAGTTGATAACCTCTTTTTTTGCTTCACTTTTTGATGCTGTTGCATTAGTGCAGTCCTTAGACTGTCCACATGCCGTTAATAGTGTTGCCGTTGCACCTGCTGTGACAAAGTGACGTCGTTTCATTTGTTTCTCCTTTTTTGGATTATTCTTATTTCTAGTGCTTACATATAAAATTTTAACTTAAATTTATATTAACTTAATTTTATTGTGACATCTTCAGTTAACACATGCTGACAAGATAAAATAATAGTTTGCTCGTTATT
>JBMYPE010000162.1:0-4985 GCA_049600015.1 Kangiellaceae bacterium | reverse complement strand
CCACCAACAGCGCCTAATAAAAAGCTACTGCCGGCGACCAATAAATCAGCTGCAGCCCCGGTCGCTATTCCTGTCATGGTGCTAACGATCATCAGTTGTTTTTTGCTTAATCCCCATAAATACCATTGTTCGGTATCAAATAAGTTAGTCGGAATTTCTAAATCTTCTTTGTTTATTTTTATTTGATGATAAGAGAATAATGCCATTAACGCTTCTTGCGCTTTCTGTTCCATCTTAATTAAACTTTGATTGTATTGGATTTTCATAAATCCTTTTAATGACTCGGCTTGATTTTTATCGAGTACCGTTTGTTGATATTGGTAACTACAGCAATCGATTAAAAGATCTGTCAATAAATCGATGGCTTGAACAAAGAAATGCTCATCCTGCTCTTTTAGATCTTCAATAACGTGAGTTAAATTTCTTTCCCAATTTGGTTCCAGCATTGAAAAAGCTTTTAGCAATGAAACTTGTTTATCCAAGTTTGCTTTCATAGGATTAAAAACTTTCACTAATTTAAAAAATTGTTGTAGAGCATTTTCCCAAGGCAAGACATACTCATTACTTTCTATCGGATTAATGAGAGCCATACTCGGACGTCCCGTCCATCGTAATATCTCCATTTCTATCTCATATTCAACACCATAAGGCCTTGAACCATCAACCACATACAAAATGGCAGCGCCTTTAACAAGTGGTGTTAACAATTCAACTTCATCAGGAAATTTAATTTTACATTCTTCATCCTGTACAAAATTTTTAACCGCGTCAGAGTATTGATCGGCACTAGTGGCATTAGATTTAAGCCAAGCAAGAACTTTTCTGGGTCTTTGAAATCCTGGTGTGTCAATTAGATCAAATCCACCATTTCGCGTTTCAACTCGATAACATTTCGATTTTTGCGTGGTACCACTTTGCTGAGAAATTTGAATCGAGTCGTTTCTAGCAAGTGTGGAAACGATTGATGACTTACCTTTATTAGGGTGACCTACAACAGCAAAGGCAGAACGGAGTTTATTTGGCATATGAGCGGCGGTATTATAATTAATTGAACTATCTTTCATTTTGTTCATTAACTAAATTTGAATTGATAGTTGACGCCTCTGCAGGTCTGGCGATTTGCGGCAGTATTAGTTCCCATTTAGTGTGTTGATGGCAAAACCGATTCCACTCGACTAAATGGTTTGGCTTTATTGGCAAAATGAGATCATCCTTAAAATCAATCGGTAATATATAGCCATTGGTATTGTCCATAAAATCTGCAAGTTCAGCGAGAGGCGGTTCCCAACTTTTAACCAGAATAATTTGGACATCTTGCCACCGCTCAGCGGTTAGCCGTTCAATATCTGATGCACTGGGTCCGGCATTCAGATTAGTTAACTTATTTCCTGTGAACTGCTCTTCAACAAGGGTGAGTAGCTTTTCACTACAAGTGGCCCAATTATTTAAACTGTAATCATGAAGAGTATCACTCTTTAACGACTCATAATCATCTAGGCGGTCATTATTAGGATTAGGGTTCAAAGTTTCCCCTCTCTCATCTTCAATGTCATTTTGGGCTGAGTGATGATGTGAGCTAATAGTTTCTAGCTTCCGTTTTTGAATTCTAAAATTAACTTTTAAGGCAAATAACACAACGAACCGCAGGAGGAAGGCGTAGAATAGTTGAGTCGCCAATACGAACTTCCACCAATCGTGATTAGTTTTTACCATGCTACTCGGTAAACCTGTCACTCTATCATCTTGAGAATTAGTAATTAATTCTAGTGTTGGTTGTGCTGTCTCCCACCAAAACCAAGGAGCAGAAACGGATTGCAATATGCTTAAAATTTGTTGTGAGTTAAGCAATGTGCTTCGCCACACAAAATGCACATCAGTAGTGAGTAATAAAATAAAAAGAACTAACAAGCTTGCAATACTAAAACTCATTGCTGCCATCTGACTAAAGTAAAAAAATACGAGTTTTGCATCTTTACTTTGATAGAGTTTTAAATACGCCGATTTATACTGAGTAAAAACAATATGATTGTTCAGTATAAATGAGGCTACCACTGAGGAGATTGAGCTTGATCTAAAGAAAGGAAAGACCATGGAAAGGAGAGAGAAAACTAAAGTAATGATAGGAATTAGAACAAATAGAATCAGTAAATAAAGCAAGTTTACTTTGCCGACACTGTCACCAGAAAGTAAAGACCAGCTTAATATCAAACTCAATAAGAAACTGACCCACAATATTGGTTTTGCAAGGCGGGTTAAATTATCTACAAGCATGCGAGACTATGCTTCTTCAGCTTGCGCTTCCATAACCATTTCTTCAAGGCGATCTAAATTCGGGATCGCAGCGGAAATAGAATCTACTTCCACACGCATTTTTTCTGATTCAACGAGTTCATCTGAAGGCATAAAACGAATATTTGCCGCAGTCACATGCGAAAGACGCGGAATTCCTTGTACCACTATCGCTAAATAAGGAATTTCATGACTATCGTTAAGCGTGTGTACTATGGCAACTCGCGAACGTTTATTCGCTTGAGGATCTTTTGCACCAGCAATCACATCAACAGATATAAGTGGAATACTCATACCTCGCCATAATAGGTGTCCTAAAAACCATTCGGATTTTTTATTTAGTTCACTGAACAATTCCACATTACTAAAAGGAACTATTTCAGCAACACTCAGATTAGGTAGAAGAATGTGACTGTTAATAGTTGGAATCATCAAACTATATACTTCAGTCTTAATATCACTTGAACCAGTTTTTGTTGAATTTGAATCTGCCATAAGAAATTCCTATAAACATCTAATCAATTTAAAATCTATTAGATCAATTTTTTACTTGTTATACATTTAGTGAAAAAATCGCTAATCACGTTATTCCAAACGACTACCAAGTTTTTGAACTAGACGATCAGCTAACATTTCTGGTGTACCTACTATGTTAGTTAATCCAGCGTTAATAACAGCTTGAGGCATTGAGGCATTGGCGCAAGTTTCAATAGATTGAGCCCAAACCTCGCCTTGTACTTCTTTTAGTTTCTTAGATCCTTGAAAACCATCTTGTCCCATACCACTAAATATTATCGCTCCGCACTGATCGCCATACACGCTAGAGATACTTTCAATGACATCGTCAATGCATGGAGAATAAGGCGCACTCCAACTTTGAGAATGATCAACCAGCATTGAGCCATCACGTAAGAACGTAAGCTTACCTTTTAAGGGGGCTAAAAACACACTCCCCGGTGTTAAGGAACTACTTCCGCTAGCAACTTGTACATCAAAATGGCTATTGCTGGTTAATATATCTGCCAATACTGGTAAAAAATTCTCATCGATATGCTGAACGACAATAAAGCTTGCATTTATGTCTGCAGGAATATTTTGCATAAAGCGTTTAACCGCTGCCGGGCCTCCTAATGAAGCACCAATAATCCAGCATGGTGTTAACTTTGGAGCGGCTGATTCTTTTACATCAATATTAAAATCAATGCCAGTAGCAGTATCTTCTAACATTGGAATCTCGAAACTGATCTCATCTTCGTTCGCAATTTCACTTTCATTGACAGATTGAAGATCTTCAACAATTCCAGAATCGATATCATCCGATGTATCAATTTCAAAATTAGCTTTTCCTACTGGTAAACTCTCAATTTCCAACGCTAAATCTGTTCTTGCCAGCGCGTCATCTAACTCTTGTTCGTGTTCATTTTTTTGTTCTAAATCTTCCGTTTCATCCTCGGGCTCATCGGCAAGGAAAACTGCACGGCCAGTTATCACTTCTTCGGTAGACTCTAAAGTAAGTTCGTTGGATTCTTCGTTTTGTTCGATTAACGATGATTGTCTATTTTCGCCATCCTCAGATTTTTCATCTTCGATTGAATTCAAATCAAACGCTTCATCATCCATAAAATTAGCACGTCCGATTACTTGTTCATTTTCCAAACTCAAGTCTGTCAGTTCCAACTTTTCCTTGAGCATTGGTATTTTGTCTTCTTCATTTACTTCTGAATCTTCGTGTATCAATTTTTCATCAAGGTTAAACTCAGCTTTTCCTTGAGAAACTTCGATTTTCTCATCTTCTAAAGATAAATCTATGCTAAGCCCTTCCAATTCAATTTCATCTTCAAGGTAGTTTTCTTTTTCCTGCTCTTTAAGAATTTCTTCGACCGTTTTTTTACCGCTACCAATATTTTCAACTGTTAGGTCAGAGTTCAAATCTTCCATTGATTCTTCGAGTGATTTGTATTCTTTTAACTTCTCAGCATGGGCATCTTCGTATTCTTTTGAAGTCGCTAATGCAACTTCTTCTCCGGAAGAATCTGGTTCAGCTTCCTCTAATGCAAACTCCGCACGGGTAATTTCAAGATTTTCATCTCTTGCCGATTCTAAGGTAGGAGTCACTAGATTTGAAAAATCTATTTCTTCTATTTGGCTGCTTTCATTATCACGAGTGTCATTATCGGTAGTGTCATTTTCTACAGTGTCGTTTAGCTTTGCGTGGCTTTTCTCTTCATGACTGATAATCGCCGTATCAAGAAAATCGAGAGCTTCCTCGGAAGAAAAAGTATCTTCGTCAAACGTATGAGTTGTGGTGTCAAGTTGTGGCGAAATATCTTCTAATTCACTGACCAATTCAGCCGCTATTTCACTCGATAAGCCGACACTTGATGTTTGAAGTTCATCAAGAGCAGAATCCAAAATAGAGACGCTAGTATCAGATTCTGCCGCTTGATCGTTGACTTTTTTGTCTTCTTTATCTTCAGTTATTTCATCTAGGTGATTTGGTTTATTTGAGATATTTCTGTCGGTTGTTTTTTCCTCTAAACCTGATACTTCATAAAGCCGACTGACTAAGTTTCGGCACCAATATTCTGGATGCTCTTCTTTTAGTAACGATCCGGGTTCATTAAAATAAATTGATGCTTCAGATTCATCCAGTAGCGAATCCACATTATCGTGCCAATGATCATCATCAATACTCA
>JBMYPE010000161.1:0-4996 GCA_049600015.1 Kangiellaceae bacterium | reverse complement strand
AGATAGTTTACCTGAGTCAATTTGAGAGCGAACAACCTGCACAAAAACCAAATAAGCTAATTGGTTGATCACGTTATAAAAGCCTGGCTGTGCCGCTTTTAACTCACCTATTAACAGCTCTATCAAAATACGCATAGATCCGCCAAAACTCTGATCGCTCAAATCCAATACAATGACTTCTGGCAAGGCATTTAAAAGAGGCCAAGCGGATTTATTTTGAAAATCAAAAAAGCCACAAATCATCTGCGTGGAATTTTGATTATCTCTGTCATTTTCCACGCCATCCTTATCATTTAAATGATGATTGCCAGACAAGTCTTCGAATTCGTCCTCAAAAGAACTAGAGATATAATGCTCATCATCATGCGGTAATACCACTAAATCGCCTGCTGATATCATACGTTTTTCGTGGCCTGGCATATGTAGCCATGCTTTACCTCGTCCGATCAAATGAAACGGACTACGTCGACTTCCTGCGGTAGTTGCGCTCCAACGACCAAAATACTCACCGTTTGAGAAGATCTCGGCATTGAGTTGCAATCGAGATAAAACCACGCTCAATGCATCTGGACTATCTAGAATATCGTTTGGACGATCTGACATAATATTCGTACTTATTAGCATAGTTCGTATGAGATTGCTGGATTATAGTGTAGTTCTGATTGGGAAACAAACTAATTAGAAGTCTACAAATACTATTGATTATTATCTTATTTTGAGGAATTAAAAATGAAATTATTAAAATCGACCTTTAACAAAATTGCTCTTGTTGTTGTTATGCTTGTTGGCTTTACGGCATCCGTTGCTGCAGGGACACCACAAACTAGAGCAGATGGCGTGACAGTTATCCATTTAGATGAACACTTAGGATATTTTGCAGCCAAAGAAACCATTGCTGGGCTAAAAGCGGGTAAGTATGAATTTGTTGTTACTAATAAAGCAAACAAACTAGTTGGCTTTCAAATTCAAGATTTAACCAACAAGGAAAATCTTGATATGTTTCCTTTAGAGCCGGGCGAAACTCGCATCGCAAAGGTTACCATTGGAACTGACGGTGTACGTTTTCGTTGTCCATTAAACCCTACCCCATGGACTGACCTAGATGTTATCAAATAAGTAAAACATCATCTCTATTTGGGTGTCGTTAAATGAGTGACATCCTTTTTGGTGAGGCGACAAGGGTTATGAGTGTCCCTTGTTGCCTACTCCACTCTAATATAATCCTCCATAAACCCTTCTATATTAAGTAAATATCTACTCTAGTTACCAGCCGGTTGGATCCAAGTTCAAATAATACTAATTATTTTTCTAGTCGAAGAATACCAATAAATTATTCAATTCGACCACTAATCGTAAAAAGTAACAATATTGAGATATTTTCTCGGGAATCTGGCCTAAATATCGGTTTTTATTGAAATTTCTGATATATTTATAATTACCTAACAAAAACACCTTGGCTGTATTAGGATCGAAGTACTGTATGTCTCACAAATTTACAGATGATAGCACTATAGAAAAAGCCGCATCTCGCATCAAACAAGAACTGTCTAGCAAAGTAGCTCAGCAGTCTTTTTCCAATAATATTGATCAATTTAGCCAATGGAAAAAGGAAGTTGCTAAATCCTTAAGTCGTTTTCGTTTATGGTTACGAAGAAACGATTTATTTAATGACGATGTTGATAAGCGTCTTTGCCATTTACAAGAATCACTCAAAAGAGAAAATTTAACTATTGCTTTTGTAGGAGAATTTTCTAGAGGTAAAACAGAATTAATTAACTCTTTATTTTTTTCGGAATATGATCAAAGAATTCTGCCATCAGATATTGGACGCACTACCATGTGTCCTACAGAACTATTTTTTGATAAAAAAGAAAACCGAGCTTATTTACGTTTACTGCCAATTGAAACTCGACTTGAAGAAACAACATTAGAAGAGTTTAGAAAAATTCCCAACTTGTGGACCGAAGTTCCTCTGATGACAGACTCAGCGCAGGAAATGAGTCGTGCCTTATTTACTATCACCCAAACGAAAAAAGTAACCTTACAAGATGCTGTTAATTTAGGTTTTGATGAAAGTTTATTAATAAAAGAATTGGACAAAGATGGCTTGGTAGAAATTCCTGCATGGAGGCATGCGCTTGTTAGTTTTACCCATCATTTATTAAAACAAGGTTTATGTATCCTGGATACGCCCGGATTAAATGCTCTAGGAAGCGAGCCCGAGTTAACTTTAAAAATTATACCTCAAGTTCAAGCTGTTGTTTTTTTATTATCAGCGGATACAGGTGTCACCGCATCTGACATGGAGATTTGGGAAAAGTGTATTCAAAATACTGGTAGTTCTAGTGATTCCGAACATACTAATTTGCAAGACACTTATGCGGTACTCAATAAAGTAGATACGCTTTGGGATGAGCTTTCTAGTAAAAAGAAAATAGAAAAAGCAATTAAGAAAATGACAGACTTAACTGCGCGTCAGTTACAAATTGATCCACGAAACGTTTTGCCCGTTTCTGCGCAAAAAGGATTACTTGCGAAAGTTAAGAACAATAAATCACTTTATGCAAAAAGTCATATGGGTGAACTTGAAAGTATTTTATCTGAGAGTTTGCTAGCAAACAAAGAATCAATGATTACTCAATCAGTCATTGAAGATGCGCAATCTTTAATTCACGAATCACTACAAATTATCAACAATAAAAATGACCAACTACACAAACAACAAAAAGAATTAGGCGACCTGACCCATAGTAATAAAGATAAAATGAAAGGTATCATTGAAGATAGCAAAGTTGCGTTGGAAACCTTCAAAAAGAAATCACTTTCCGTCAAGCCCAGCCAAAGATTACTTGAAAGACAAACACAAATACTTTTGTCTGTTATTGGTTCAAAAGCAGTCGCTAATGAAATTGAATCTACATTAGATGAACTGGTAAATAGTAAAACTACACTAGGCTTATTCAAAAGAATGAAATTATTTTTTGTTGCAGTGAAAAGCTTAATGTCTGAGTTAGAAAGAGAAGCGGAGTTAACCAATAAAATGGCTAAATCACTCTACACCAAATTTACTACGGATTTTGATGTGGTATTAGTTGAACCTCGCTCAATTCCAATAAAAAAATTAAATAATAAATTAAACAAAATAATTGCTCGTTCTGAAAAACTAGAAAACAGTTTATTTATGACATTTAGTGAGCATAGTTTAGTGGTAAAAAGATTTTTTTCAGGCACTGTGACAGATATTATGAATTTCTTTAAAAGTTCAAGAACTGAGTTGATGAACTGGACGCAGAATGTGGCAACACCTTTAACTCAACAACTTAAGATCCATCACCATATGATGATGACACATCATGAAGAACTTGAAAAACTACATAAAAAAGGACTGAATGCCGAAGGACAATTAAAAGGGATAAAAAAGCTTATTGATGAATTAGAAATGGAAAGAGAAAATGCGTTGCAAATATCCCATCAGTTATACAATAACCAACTAATTCAAAAAACTAAACTAAGCTCTTCAGAGCTAACAGATAGCGATACTAAGATTAGAAACAATATCACTCAATTTCGTTCAAATAAAACGAGCAATTCAAATTAATATACTTTCGTTTCATACTTATAGAAATAAAATATCTTGAATTCCTATCGAGCGACACAAGAACTTCCTAAGTAGAAATTCAGCTAGTTTTGGATGCCAGCATTATTGCCTTCAAGCGCACGTTCAGCGCGATAACTTGAGCGCACAAAAGGTCCCGCAACAACTTCTTTAAAGCCTAAATCTAATCCCCATCGTCTATACTCATCAAACTCGGAAGGCTTAACATAGCGCTCTATAGCTAAATGATTGGCAGTCGGTCTTAGATACTGTCCTAGCGTTACAATATCAACACCTATTTCTTTTAAATCCTTCAGCGTTTCTAAAATTTCGTCGTCTGTCTCCCCAAGACCAAGCATTAAACTTGTTTTTGTCAATATATCTGGACGATATTTTTTTGCATGTTGAAGAAGATCCATGGTGGTTTCATAACTCGCTCTCGGATCTCTCACTGGATGTGTCAGTCTTTGTACGGTTTCTATATTTTGAGCATAAACCACAATACCAGAATCTAAAACTTCTTCTAACGCCTGTAAATTACCTTTAAAGTCAGGTGTTAGTACTTCTACATTAGTTTCAGGATTAACTCTTTTAACTGCTTTTACACATTCCGCATAGTGGTGTGCACCACCGTCATCTAAGTCATCTCTATCAACGGACGTAAAAACAATATATTTTAATCCCATTAACCTGACAGATTCTGCTGAGTTTTCGGGCTCTTTTTCGTCAAGCCAACCTTTCGGGTTACCGGTATCGACCGAACAAAATCGGCAAGCTCTAGTGCAAACAGATCCCATTAACATAATAGTAGCTGTTCCTGCCGTCCAACACTCTCCTATGTTAGGACATTTTGATTCTTCACAAACGGTACTGAGTTTATTGCTGCGTACATTTGATTTTACTTCTTGATACCCTTTTCCATTAGGTAATCGAACTTTAAGCCAATCAGGTTTTCCACCGCGTTTGACTGGATTATTTTGTCTCTTCGATTTTATCCCATCTTTTATGGCAGAAAAACCTTGCTCGGTTTCAAACTTCTTGCCGCTAGAAATCACTTTTATGGGTATGTTATTATCGATGCTCATTATCTATCTGTGGTCATGGTTTTCATATTAGCTAACGTCAGTATAAGCTAAATTTTCAAAAATTATATTTTGAAAATTTGATTCTGACTCTTTTAATGTTTTGGGTCCGCCAAGATCGGAAGTTTGAGTTATTTCCAATCCATTGTAACCGCAAGGGTTAATTCTTAAAAACGGTTCTAAATCCATTTTAATGTTTAAAGCTAATCCATGAAAAGAACAGCCTCGTTTAATTTTTAATCCTAAAGAACAAATCTTTTTATCCTTTACATAAACGCCTGGAGCATCAGCTTTAGCAGACGACTCGATTTCATATAGA
>JBMYPE010000160.1:0-5055 GCA_049600015.1 Kangiellaceae bacterium | reverse complement strand
AAAAACTCTATCTTCAGCAAAAACAAACTCAACGATTATTAGAATTTGACGAAGCCTGTACAAAAAAAATAGTCTTTGATTATATATTGGTTGCCGATATTAATTTGTCGTCAGTGTTTGGATTGTTTGCAGATAAAATTGAAGATTCTATAAAAAATGGCTGTAGCATTATTAATTTAACGCCTGCAGAAATTGGTGAATCGGAAGAAATATATCTCGAGTATTTAGAGAGCTTAAAGATTGAAGATGCTAATAATGAACATTTTTTACCGATTTGCTGTATTCCATTGCTCATCAGAGAAGGCAGAGCTATTGTAGACTTTTCTCGTCCAGAAAATATTATTTTAGGTTGTGACAATGACAAACAGATTAGTGGGCTACGTGCTTTGTTCTACCCTTTTAATCGAGCAAAAGATGTCGTAAAAGTCGTTTCTACCAGAGATGCAGAGTTTTCAAGTTTCGCCGGAAACGCCATGTTGGCGACACGTTTAAGTTTTATGAATGAAATGGCAGATCTGGCTGACAGAACGGGTGTTGATATTGAGGTAGTCAGAGAATGTATTGGTAGTGATCCGAGAATAGGCAATGACTATTTATATCCGAGTTGTGGCTTTGCAGGTAGTGCGCTGGCAGGAAATTTGGCAAAAGTTGCCGGAGCTTTGAAAACAAGGACTGGTGATTTAGGGTTGCTGAATGTAGTTGCTGAAATCAATGAGCGACAAAAAGATGTTTTGTTTAGAAAAATATGGAAATATTTTAAAACAGAATTGTCAGATAAAAGTATTGCGATTTGGGGTGCATCATTTAAACCTGGCAGTCCTAGTATTGCGTCAGCACCTGCAGTTAAATTGATAGAGTCATTAATTGCACAAGGAGCAAATGTCAAAGTGTACGATCCACTCGCTAATGAAAACATAAGGTCTCACTTTGGAAAAATCGACTCTGTAGTTTTGGTCGATAAACGAGATGAAGCACTTAATGGATGTGACGCTTTAGCAATTTGTACAGAGTGGAAAGAATTTTGGTCACCTGATTTTGACTTAATTAAGTCGGAGCTAAATTTTCCTGTCATATTTGATGGCAGAAATTTATATCAACCCAATTTATTGAAAACACTGGGCCTTAAATATTTTGGAATCGGGCGTGGTGAAAGAGTTTAATTATGCATATTCATTTTGAGAAGATATGTGAGTATTTCAGAATGTTAGGATTAGAGAGGAATCAATGAAAGTTACAGTTTTCGGAATTGGATACGTTGGGCTTGTACAAGGGGCGGTGTTAGCTTCGGTCGGACACGATGTTGTTTGCGTGGATGTAGACGAAGCAAAAGTAGAAGCACTTAAAAAAGGAAAAATTCCAATTTATGAGCCAGGTTTAACTCCTTTAGTCATCGAAAATTATGAAGCTGGTCGATTGCAGTTTACAACCGATGCCAAAGTAGCAGTGGAACACGGTGAATTTCAATTTATCGCAGTGGGGACGCCACCAGATGAAGATGGCTCGGCAGATTTGAAGTATGTATTAGCTGTTGCGGACACAATAGCTGAACATATGGATTCTTCTCAAATTATTATTGATAAATCAACGGTACCTGTTGGTACAGCTGATAAAGTTTCTCAGGTAGTTCGAGAGAGGCTCGATTCACGAAATTCTGACCTGAAATTTTCGGTAGTTTCAAATCCAGAATTTTTAAAAGAAGGTGCTGCGGTAAGTGACTGTTTAAAGCCTGACCGAATTATAGTAGGGACGGATAACCTAGAAACTGAAAAGTTGATGCGGCAGTTATACGCTCCGTTCAATCGAAACCACGATAGAATTATTGTGATGGATGTTCGCAGCGCAGAGTTAACTAAATACGCAGCAAATTGTATGTTGGCAACTAAAATTTCGTTTATGAATGAAATGTCTAATTTAGCCGAAATTCTTGGTGCGGATATAGAAGCGGTCAGACATGGTATAGGCAGTGATCCAAGGATAGGTTATCAATTTATTTATCCAGGTTGTGGTTATGGTGGGTCGTGCTTTCCTAAAGACGTTCAGGCGCTCGCAAAAACAGCATCTCAAAATGGTTATGACGCTTCCATTCTTAACGCGGTGGAAAAAGTTAATCATGCACAAAAGGACAAATTGTTCGATTACTTAGGGCGGTATTTTACTGATGGATTAAGCGGTAAAACTATTGCTATCTGGGGTTTGAGTTTTAAACCTAACACGGATGATATGAGAGAGGCTTCTAGTCGCGTTCTGATGGAGTCTTTGTGGCGAGCCGGAGCAAAAGTTCAGGCTTTCGACCCCGAAGCGATGGAAGAATGCCAAAGAATATACGGTAACCGCGAAGATCTTAGTTTAATGGGAACAAAAGAATCGGCATTAAACAGTGCCGACGCCTTGGTGATTTGTACCGAATGGAGTCAATTTAGAGCACCAGATTTTTCCCTAATTAAAAGTTCTATTTCAGAGCCATTAATTGTTGATGGTCGCAATTTATTTGACCCTGTTGATATGAAAGACAAAGGTTTCTCATATTATGCAATAGGACGGGGATTATCAGTCTCTTCTTAATTTTATTTTTACAAATAAAAAAGGAGCCATGAGGCTCCTTTTTAGTTCTTACTTCTAGAAAGATTTATAGAGTATCTAAAACATTTCCATCTTGATCGGTTACACGCATAGTCCAAGGACTAGCTGGTCCATAATTTACACCATGTACAGTATAACCTTGAATAATAGATGTCCAAACTCCTGCTTCTGGGTTGTCTATAACGACTCTTTCTGGACTAGAGAAAGTAGCACCATCAAAGTTAACTCCAAAACTCGGATCTAATAAAATCAAATCAATATCATCAGTTGGATATGCACCCCAGTTATTCTTCCATGATAACTCAAATATCACTTGAGTCGTTCCATCTGGTACATAAAATCCATCCACTAACTCTTGGTTTTGTTCAACTCCGCCTTCGCTTGACAAAGCGCTCGGGCGGTTAACATCACTAGATACCGTGACATCCGCAGAAACATCACCAGCATTTGTCCAGTCGCCCATAACCGCTAATCGTAAAATACCGGTTTGAGGGTTGTCTATAGTGAGACTGTGGTCTGAGTTTATGAATCCAGATGCGAGAATCACTTCATTATGGGTCATAGCGTCATGTAGAACATAATAAACGTCATCACCAAAAAATAAGTTTTGATCTGCAGCTGGAAGTGAAGCGGACACATTACTAAAATCAACAGTTAATGAGTCTGTTTCTTGCTCAGTTTCTATGAAGAAGTGAGCTACTTGACCCGGTCTTAGATTTGTTAAAGACTTGGTGACTGCGGAACTTCCTTTACCCATATTCATTGCAGGGTAACCAGCATGAGCTAAGTTTTTAGATACACTCTTATTACCAAATCCTTTGGGTAACGATTTGTCGACATTTCTGCTTGCTAATAAGTTGTATGCTGCTGGTACATCAAGAAATCCAGCACCTTGATCAATTTCCGCGGAGTTGTCCCCTAAGACGTTAGCGTTTGCGCCTTGCTTTAGTGCATTTCTAATAGCAATCGCCGGAGCACTAGGGAACGCTTGCGTTAAAGTTGCCGCCGCTCCCGCAACCATTGGCGCTGAAAATGAAGTACCATTAACCAAGTTAATTCCACCAGTTGGTCCCTGAACAAGATTAGCGAAACCATTTGCAACTATGTCAGTTGATGCTCGACCGTCAGCACTAGGACCTCGTGAGCTAAAGGTTGCCATTTGAATATGGTTACTTGGTCTGTATAAACTACCAATGCCCAATCCGTACTGCAAATCGCGCAATACACGCTCATTACCAACTGTACTAGCGGCACCAACTGTTAATGAACCTAGTCCTGTTCCTGGGCTACCGCCTGTTATCGCAGCATGACCTTCATTTCCTGCTGATGCTACTAAAGTGATACCAACTTCTAGCATCTTTTTAGTGAGTGAGTCTTCTAAATCTTGAGCAGCGTATAGAGTTCCACCACCTAAGCTCATGTTAACTACTTTGATGTTTAATGAGTCATAGACACAAGGATCGTCTTCTCCACCACAACCTGGATTAGTTGGTTCGCTAGGTACACCATTGAGGTAGTTAGTTTTCATTGTAATTGCTCTATCCATAGCCGCAATAATTCTAGACTCTGGCGCTCCACCACCAGCAGCAGGAAATACCTTCATCGCATAAAGGCTTGCTTCTGGAGCAGAGCCAAACATAGGTAAAACACTTACACCTGGCAAGTATTCATGAATAATACTTGATGGTAAATTATTGTTAACAGATTGTGCAAAAGTAGAATTTGAATCTAAGAAAAAATATGCATGGCCAGCAATGGTTGATCCAACCCATGTTCCGTGACTACCATTTGCTGTACTAGTAGCAGATGGTTCACCGTCGCCAGGAACAAAGTTTTCACCACCGATAACACTTCCTGCAATAGATGGGACAACTTCTGCATTGTTGGCTGTTCCTGAGTCTATCACTACAACAATTTCACCATTCCCAGTAAAACCAGCTGAATTCATAAGTGCAGCGCCTGTGATAAGATTGTTGTATTCAAATCCATCAGGAATCTCGCTATCTAACAAACTCGCTAACTCGGCACCTTTTACTTCACGCAAACCCGCAGCATTTGTTAAATCAAATGACTCTTTGGGACTCGGTAAGCTAAATGTTTTGTCTTTAGTAACTATTGCATTTGGCATAATCGACATTAATTCAGCTCGGTTATCACTATCCAAAGAAACTGAAATCGCATCGACATTGGCGTATTTATTAGTGACAGTACCGCCTAGACTAGCTACTTTTTCGATAAGCGTGCTACAGTCAGATTGACAGTTTATGATGAAATCACTCGGCTTAGCTTGTACGCTTTGAAAACTTGCCGCCATTATTAGAGGCAAGCTAGACAGCACCAGTTTTGCCGCCTTGCTTTTGTTGGTAAAATTAAATTTTGTCATGTTTTCTCCCAGGTTTTGAATGACACACTCTACTCAATTTATTATTGTATATAGATTGTCGTAGGCATCGCTCATCTGGTGATCATGACAGG
>JBMYPE010000159.1:0-5079 GCA_049600015.1 Kangiellaceae bacterium | reverse complement strand
ATTGAAACCGGTGTTTGTGATAAAGTTTTATCACACATTAGGCAGGAGAAATTAATCTCAGATTCTACTTGTTCCTTACTCCAAGAAAGAGAAGATAACACCGCATTTAACCTAGTACCAAACTCCTCAAAAGACTCCTCATCATCAATATCAATTGTATAAGTTACAGATTGTTTTATTCCGTCACTTTGATATTTTTTTAACAGCCAAGGTTGTGACTCTTGTTGTTGATAGCGGTAAAGTAAACAACTAATTAACGAGATGATAAAACCATAAGTGTTAATCTCTTCAAATTGTTGAGGATGAGACGATCTTGAGTTGAATAGCGAACTATCACTCAGACTGATTTGCTGGGTTAAAACCTTATATTCAGGTAGGCTTTCTTTGTCGTTTACCGGCAATCGCGCATAGGGCAAAGATAACATTGGCAAAGAATGTTCATGGGAACTGGTATTAATATCCCTATCATTTAATCTTGATCCATTATTCATATTAATCGTGTTTTACATCGTTTGAAAAATATATTGATTCTCACTTCTATAATAGATCATAAAATCAATAACATAAATGTAGATATTTCCTAAAACTGATCCTCATTATGTGTGAATTATTTTAGTTTATTATCAAAGGAATTATTTAGCCAGAGTGAACAAATGATTCTTCTTTTTTCCTAATTTTACCAAAAAGAATCGACCGTATAAGGCATTGTCCGATGCAAATATTTCGCTGGTTTTCATATTATCCGCTGTTCCTTTTGGCACACCATTCACTAAAACCGCATTTCTACCTAACGCATCTTTCACTTCCCGACCGACTTTGACCATTCCACATTCTGATAACAAAGCCGTTAAAGGTTTATCGGCAAAGTTCGCAGATAATTCACTCGAAGGCAAACCATCTTGTGCTAACTGCTCTAAATCGCTTTGGGATAAATCCGCTAAAGTTCCATTAAACATCGCTTGGGTGATACGTTTTGCAGATTCTAACCCAGCGTCGCCATGAACGATTTGTGTGACTTCTTTAGCCAAAATACCCTGAGCTTCCGGTCGTCCTTGAGCTGCTTTATCCTTTTCTTCAATCGCTAGGATTTCTGCTTCACTTAAAAATGTGAAATATTTCAGGAATTTATAAACATCCGCATCCGCTGTATTTAACCAAAATTGATAAAACGCATATTGACTAGTTTTTTTAGCATCTAACCAAATAGTACCAGACTCAGTTTTACCAAACTTAGTTCCGTCAGATTTAGTCACCAATGGCAAAGTTAGTCCAAAAACCTGATTTCGATTCATGCGACGAGTGAGGTCAATGCCACCGGTAATATTACCCCATTGATCGCTTCCGCCTATTTGAATGCTGCAGTCATAACGCTTATTTAACTCTGCAAAATCGTAAGATTGTAAGATCATATAAGTGAATTCTGTAAAAGAAATCCCCTCACCTTCCCTATCAATTCGTTGCTTTACTGACTCTTTTTGAATCATTTGATTGATTGAAAAGTGCTTTCCGACATCTCGTAGAAAAGACAAAACATCAACCCCTTCGGTCCAATCTAAGTTATTGGCGACTATTGCTGAATTTTCACCACAGTCAAAATCAACAAATTGGCTGACCTGCTTTTTTAAACTATCTACCCATTGCCCGACTACTTCTTCTGAATTAAGTTGGCGCTCACTTGCTTTGAAAGAGGGATCGCCAATTAAACCTGTTGAACCACCGACAAGTGCGATTGGTTTATGTCCATACTGTTGAAAACGCTTTAACGCTAATAAAGGTACTAAGCTACCAATATGCAAGCTATCAGCCGTGGGATCAAACCCACAGTACACAGTTTTCATACCTTCTGCTAAATGTTCTTTAAATGACTCTTCTGCTGTCATTTGCTGGATCATGCCACGCCAGCCGAGATCCCAAATTAAACCATCATCTACTGTGTTATCACTAGTCATTCACTTTCCAAATCAAATTTTGTTTTAGTCGTGCCTTTCTTCAAATTAAAAAAAAGGCTAAAATCGAGTCAATCTGCCGATTGAGCGTGGATTTTAACCTAGGAGCTTGCCCGAGAATAGAGGTCCTCATGAGGAAATACCGTTTTGAGTCTATTTTTTTACTATTTAATGATAATGGTTTTAAATATGAAGCAAAACTCTCGATTCCACAATGATTCCGTTAAATCTCCAACAAGCGTCAAACTCAGCTAAAAATTAAAGAAGATGAATTGGATCTGACCAAAGTCATATGATTAAGCAAGATTATAAACCACGTAACAATTCTAATGCTTTCAAGAAGAATGCTTTTGCAAAAGCGCCGGTCTGGCTACTCCATCCGTTTGCGATTATCGGCTATGCATTACTCACTTTAACTTTAACTATTCTTTTATTTAAAGACTCTTCGAACCCGAATGAAGAAAGTATGATCGAATCTAGCGTCGAGTTAGTGGTTGAAGAGGCTAATCTAGTAAAATCTGTAGAACTTGAATCCGGCAATATTGACTTAGAATTGAATGACGCCAAAAATGAACATACAGCACAAATCGATAGGCGAAATAACTCACACGCTCAGTCTGATCAACCCGCACCAAGTAAGAAAAACCTACTGAACAATCATGTTCTCAAATCTAAAGATGAAATCACTCCTCCAACGCAGAGCTCAAACATCAACACAATGTACACTACACCGATTGCCATTCCTTTAGAACTCACCAATTCTAAAAAAAGTTTGTATGATGTTAAGCGTTTGAACTCAACATCTAATTGGCAATCTGAACCGGTGAAAAAAAATGATAACTTATCTCTAATATTTAAGAGGATAGGTTTATCACCTCAAATGGTTTATAAAATTAGTACACTAGATAAAAATACAAAAATCTTAACCAACCTGCGTCCAGGGAAAAGTATTTACTATCAGTTAGATGAAAATCGAGACTTGTTGGCTCTCAAATATGTGATTGATATGCAAAATACACTTTATGTAGAAAGAGCAATTAAAAAAGATGGTCAAAATCAAAGCAAAAATCATGAGTTTGTCAGCCGTCAGGTAAACAAAGCAATCGAGCTAAGAACAGCTTACGTGTCTGGTATAATCACTGACTCTTTATTTTTATCTGGTAAGCGAGCCGGCATGAGCGATTCGCTGATCATTAATTTCGCTAACATTTTTGCATGGGATATCGACTTCATTTTAGATATTCGATCGGGGGATAGTTTCTCTTTACTCTATGAGGAAAAATATATCGATGGAGAAAAAATTGGTAACGGTGACATAGTCGCAGCTGAGTTTATCAACCGAGGTCAAGTGCTCAAAGCAATTCGATATACTGACTCAAAAAATAATAGCAATTTTTATTCTGAAGAAGGTCTAAGCATGCGCAAGGCATTTTTACGCGCGCCTGTTAATTTTAAATATATTTCTGATAGCTTTAACCCTAGACGTTTTCATCCGGTTCAAAAGCGCATAAAACCGCATCGGGGAATTGATTACGCTGCGCCTGTTGGCACTCCAATAAGAGCAGCAGGAGATGGCAAAGTGATTGCCTCTGGCTATAATAGATTTAATGGTAAATATGTTTTCATTCAACATGGAAATAGTATAGTAACCAAATATCTTCATTTGTCTAAACGCTTAGTCAGCAAAGGCAAACGAGTTAAGCAAGGTCAAACAATTGGGAAATTGGGTAGTACTGGAATGGTCACTGGGCCACACCTACATTATGAATTTGTGGTTAACGGTGTTCATAGAAATCCTAGAACAGTTAAATTGCCAAAAGCATTACCGATTTCAAAATCCGAGAAAAAGAAATTTTTAGTAAAAAGTCAGTCCTTAGTCACGCAACTAGAAAACAGAAAACAAATTCAATCGACTCCGTTAGTTGCGAAATAAATGAGCGACAATAATCTATATATCGGTTTGATGTCAGGAACCAGTATAGATGGAACTGATGTTGCTCTGGTCAACTTTAGTGGCACTAAATGCAAGTTAGTTGCCTCCTTAAATTATCCAATCAGTGCTGAAATTAAAAACAACCTTTGCAGGTTAAGTAGCGCCCAAACAAAAAATGCGAATAGCGTTTTTGAAAATAGAGTTGAATTAATGGCAACCATGGATGTAATCATGGGACATTTATTTACAGATGCTAGCAGTACTATTCTAAATCAAGAAAACCTGTCAGCTTCAGATATCAAAGCGATTGGTAGTCATGGACAAACCATCCGCCACCGACCCACAAATAAAAACCCATTCAGTATACAAATTGGTGACGCCAATATTATTGCGGAAAAAACTGGCATTACCACAGTGGCAGATTTTAGGCGCGCAGATATTGCGGCAGGAGGACAAGGAGCACCGTTAGCTCCCGCTTTTCATTATGCTGTATTACGTAATGAAAATGAAAACCGCATTATTTTAAACTTAGGTGGTATAGCCAATATTACTTTCTTACCTAAAGATCAAAGACAATCAGTGATTGGATTTGATACAGGCCCAGCTAATACATTATTAGACGCTTGGTTTAAAAAAAATCAAACAGACTCAGTTAATGATTTTGATAGAGATTCTAATTTGGCTAAAAAAGGCGTTATCCATGAAGCGTTATTGAATAACTTACTTTCAGATCCATTCTTTCAACTACCATACCCAAAAAGCACGGGAAGAGAATACTTTAGTGTAAATTGGTTAACAACACATATAGAAAAAATAAATACCAATATTAAAATCGAAGATATTCAAAGGACACTATTAGAATTAACCATTCAAACTATTGCCGACTCGATCAAATCATTAAACCTAATAAATTATTCCCTACTTGCATGTGGCGGTGGAATGCATAATCATTTTTTATTGGATTTACTTTCAGAGCAATTAAAAGTCAAAGTACAAACAACCAATGACTTTAACGTTGATGGCGATTATTTAGAAGCCATGACTTTTGCTTGGTTGGCTAAGCAGCGGTTGGAAGGCAAAACAGGAAATTTACCTTCAGTAACAGGTGCAACTAAAAGCAAAGTGCTTGGTGCTGTTTATTCGCCTTGAACATCAGATTGTTTTTATAAAGTCCTTTCTCTATTCCATATCTAATTTTCC
>JBMYPE010000158.1:0-5089 GCA_049600015.1 Kangiellaceae bacterium | reverse complement strand
GCTACATCATTATTTCATTAGGTTATCTGAAATTAGGCAGTTATATTTTTGTGTGGCTAATTTATGGTGGAATCACCGCGTTGTTGCTGAATCACGAAGGCTTAAGAAACCCAGTCGTCATAGCTTACACAGGGAATTTAGTTTTTGCGTCTATGTTGGCAAGTCGACGCTTATTTTTAAGTATTTGTTTTATGATTGGTTTCACCATAGTCGCTGTGGGATTTGCCAATGCGAATGAATGGATTGTTTTCAATGGAATGCAATTTGATTTTATGATCGCAGTCGACTTACTACTAATTTACTCAGTGATTAGCTACGGCATTTGGACTTTAACTGTCGACTTGCGTGGGTTGGTGAAAAAGTTAGATATCGAACATCAAAAGGCGGTTGTTGCCCAGCAAAAATACCAGCGTATTGCTCAAATCGATCAATTGACTGGACTGCCGAACAGAGTCATTGCAATTGAGCGATTTAATCACTCTATCGCCCATGCGCAAAGAGATCAGAGTGAAGTCGCTATGTTGTTTCTAGATCTTGATAACTTTAAAACTGTGAATGACTCCTTAGGACATGCTGTGGGTGATGGTTTACTGCAAACAGTCGCGACGCGCCTCATGTCTTCAATTAGAGAAGGTGATACCGTTTGCCGAATTGGAGGAGATGAATTTTTAGTCGTGCTAGAAGGGATTAAAGACAAAACAATTATTGCTAAAGTCGCGAATAAGATTTTGCATAACATCGCATTGCCTATCATGGTGGATGAACATCAATTAACCACTACTTGCTCGATTGGAATTGCGGTTTCCCCAACTGATGGAAAGGAATTTGATGAACTAAGAAAAAAAGCTGACACAGCAATGTATCAATCGAAAGAATCTGGCAAAAATAATGCGGTATTTTTTGACGATAAAATGAACAAGGATATGTTAGCGCATATTGATAATGTAAATAGTATTCGAGATGCAATCAACAACGATGAGTTCGAACTCTATTATCAGCCTAAAGTTGATTTGAATAGTGGCAAAGTTTTCGCAGCGGAGGCACTCATACGCTGGAATAGGTGTGGTGACCTTGTTTATCCAAAATCTTTTATATCGGTTGCCGAAAATACCGGTTTAATTTTAGAGATTGGTGAGTGGGTTATTAATGAGGCTTGTCAGCAATGTAAAGTATTTCAGGAGCGAGGTCTTAACGATTTTAGTGTGGCTGTTAATTTGTCATCGATTCAATTTAGAAGAGGAAATTTAGTTGAAGTGGTTAAGTCGGCGCTAGAAAAAGCTGATTTGAACGCTAGTTATTTGGAGTTAGAGGTCACTGAAAGTTTATTAATGGAAGACTCGGACAGACTCAGAAAACAAATACGAGAACTACAGATGGTGGGTGTAACTTTTTCTATAGACGATTTTGGTACGGGCTATTCATCTTTAGCCTATTTAAGAGATTTTAATTTTGATTTTATAAAAATTGATCGATCATTTACAAAGAACTCTGTCACGCAAGAAAATGATATAGTTCTTTGTGAAGCTATTGTAGTCATGGCACATAAATTAAAGCTAATGGTTGTAGCAGAAGGGATAGAAACCGATGAGCAAAAAGCCTTTTTAAAAAGAGCTGGTTGCGAGTTTGGGCAAGGAAATTTATTTTCTGAAGCGATTCCGGCAGAGGAGTTTTGCAGGCGTTTTATTATTAGTGAGTCCTTTGATTTTAAAAGGGAAAATATCAACGATACATTGTTAATCTCTTAATCTCTTAATCTCTCAAAATGTTAATATCATAAAAATATATTCTCTATTTCAATTGTATTAAAGTAACAATCTAAGTCTCATGCCTAACTCGGTTGTATAACCCATATCTTTGAAGGCGATTTTTCCCTGTTCATCGATGACATAGTAACTGGGAAATCCACTTATTTTGTAATCTTCCCAGACACTGCGTGTTCCCATTAATACCGGAACCGTTAATTTATGTTGCTCCAAAAACAATTGAATCTCTTCTTTTGATTTCCAATCTAACGCAATAGCATAAAAATTGACCGAGTCACCTGTTGATTTTTTTATGGCTTCGATATTATCAATTGATGCATGACACACACCGCACCACGTAGCAAAAAAATAAATGAGTGTTTTTTTTGTTTGTTGATTGGGATTAAACTCAATCAAATTATTTTGCATATTGACTAAGGTAAACGCTGGCGCGGATTGCTCTTTTTCAGCGGGAAGCATATTACGTTGTTGCCACCAAGTGATGGCTAAAAACACCAACACCAAAACAACTCCTTGGATTAACCAATCAATCCAACCGCTTTTATTCTTTTTGGAGGTTTTGTTGTCTTGCTTGTGCAGAACTTCAGTATTAGCAATGCGGCTTACTGATTCTTTATTCTCAGAGTTTTGTTTAGACATGCTCTTTTAAACTTCTAATCGATTCGCCAGTTTGTTGTCGGTACCAATGATCGAGTATGCGCCATGAAATCGAAATGGAAAAAGGTAATAATAACTCACCTGATTTAACCTCTCTTTTAATGTCACTGGCACTAAACCATTGTGCACACTCTAATTCTTTGTCAATTAGACGAATTTCTTGGTCAGTTGTTTCACTAGTAAAACCAATCATTAAGGAAGCTGGAAATGGCCAGGGCTGTGCACCCAAATAATTTACATTCGTTACCTGTAACCCAACTTCTTCATAAGCTTCTCTTACTACGGCATTTTCTAGGCTTTCGCCATGTTCTACAAATCCTGCGATGACAGAATATCTTTTTTCAGGCCAGCTATTTTGTCTTGCTAACAATATTCTATCCTCTGGGTGAGTATTTGATGCTTTGTTACAAATAGAAAATATCACAGCGGGCTCTATTCTAGGAAAGTGTTCTTTACTGCAAGTAGAGGATAGGCACAAACGACTGTGACCCGAGTTGTTGCTCTTAGTTTCGCTTCCGCATTTAGCACAAAATTGGTGATTGAAATGCCAAGAAATTAATCCTTGAGTGTAAAAAATGATATCTAATTTATTTGAGTCAGAAGAAGATGCGAGACTTCGAGAGTCGAGTCGTTCGATTTCATCATCTAACGCAATAGAGTGATCGAGAGAAACGACAAATAGGTGGTTCTTGATTTCTCCGATTGAATCTGTCGACTTTGAGCCTAAAAATATTGCTGAATCTGATACAGATATATTTGAAAGTTCATCTTTACCAAGATAGATTGTGTCAGTGGGTAATCGTCTATTTTCCCTAGCATTTATAAACTGCGATTTATGCGAATTTAACTGAGTCGAGTCTAGTAACTCAGATAACCTATACTGATGAAGTTGAGAGTTTTTACAAATAAAACGACCTTTGTATATTAAGATAATCCTACTATATTCACTATAGAATGTATCAGTTATTATTTTTGTATTTTCACGATTTTCTCCATGACGGTGAATGGACGTGCTGTTTTCAAAGAGAGAGTGTTTTTTCATTATGTCAAATGCTAGAGCTAGCAGCAAAGAAAGTGTTGGGCAGAATAAACTAAATGACTCTCATTATCAAAAAAGTTCGATATTTGATGCGTTAGAGTCATGATCAAAAGTTTGAGATACCAGCGCTTTCACCGCTTCATCAAAACCAATCCCCGAACGAATACTCTCGTATAGTTGTTTTTCTTCTCTCATAGTGTAACTTTTTTCTATTTTAGCGAAAATTTCTTGCCAATACTCATCATCAACACTGTCGCATTTACCCATTGAGTCAATGGCATCTTGAATATTGCTTAGAATGTGATTTAAACGCTGGGTCATGCGATCATAAAATTGAAAATCAATAACGGCATTTTTTACACGCCCTTGAGTTGTGCTATGAAGATCTTTAACTCGTTCTAGGTCGGTTGAGTTACCACTGGATAATAGGCTTTCAATCTCATTGAATCCTTCGACAATTTCAATAAACAGTTTACTCAAATCATCAAACGGTTGTTCTGTCTCTTTTAAAGAAATAGCTAATTGGGCTGCCGCTAGTTGCAGTAAAGTGATCTGATTGGCTGATTGGCTCATTAAGTGATCTCTTGATGGAAAAAGAAAAGGGCTGAAGAGAATAAAATGCCGTTGTGTATCAATTATAGGAAAAAATGAGCGAAATGTTATTCTTTTCGCATACCTATTTGCTTTAAGATGAAGAGCATTTTAACTGTCCAGATCAAAAACACAGTCAAGGTATGGTTAACCTGACCAATCTCTTGACTTTAGTATGCATAGAACGTATGTTTTAAACAGGTGTTTGAATTGATCGCTTTGCTAAACGATATGCCAAATTCCCGTTAACTTAGCCTGTGATGGTGATCAATCTATAGGAAATTGAAAATTGAATTCAACAAAAACTAAAATTCTAAATGAAGCAGAAAGACTATTCGCAGAGCAAGGCTTTGCTGAAACCAGTTTGCGAATGATTACCGCAAAAGCGAAAGTAAATTTGGCGTCTGTAAATTATCATTTTGGCTCTAAAAAGACATTAATTCAGGCAGTATTTGAACGCTTTATGGATAGGATATGTCATGATTTGAACAGTGAGATGGATCGGCTAGAAGCTCAACAACAAGCGATTCATGTTTCAAGCGTTTTACAAATGCTTAAGCAACCAATTAAAAACTTAGATAAATTAAGGCCGGACGGTGCAGGGGTTTTCATGAACTTACTGGGTCGTTCCTACGCAGAGACTCAAGGACATATTAGAAGATTTGCTATGGAAAGATATGCCAATGTTTTTAATCGTTTTGTCGGACTCCTCAATTCATCTAGTCCACAATGCGATGCATCAGAAATGTTTTGGCGATTGCATTTTATGCTAGGGTCATTTATTTTTAGTTTGGCGGGCCATAGGGCATTACAAGAGATTGCAGAAAGCGATTATAACCAAAGAGTTTCCATTGAGCAGATTGTCGATAAATTAGTACCTTTTATGTCGGCAGCTTTTTCCCAGTCAGTGAATGCTTAACCTATTTTGTTATTATGTTCGATAATTGCGATTCTAATTGAGTATAATAACAGGCATAGCTTAAGCTACCTTCTAATTGTTTTCGTCCAATCTTCAATAATTTCTATATGCCCAAGCAAC
>JBMYPE010000157.1:0-5111 GCA_049600015.1 Kangiellaceae bacterium | reverse complement strand
AAAACTCTTTGCTCAATTGGACTGACGGTGGCTCTGTTTTCTTGTGGGTCGGAACAAAGTAGTGGAGTTAGTGAGCAAATAAAAGAGACGCCTTTCGCTTCTACTTACAAAGCGGAAAAGACTGATGGGTTTGTCATTGAGCATGCGACTGTATTAACTGGTACAGGAGTCAAGCTAACCGACGCTTCTATTTTAGTAGAAGGGGGCGTTATTAAAGCTGTCGGAAATAACTTTTTTATGCCTGCAGACATTAAAAGAATTGACGCAACCGGTAAATGGGTCACGCCGGGTATTATTGATGTGCACTCTCATATGGGAGTGTATGCCTCGCCTAGTATTGAAAGCACTCAAGATGGTAATGAAATGACGGCTCCCGTCACTGCTGAAGTTTGGGCAGAACATTCGGTTTGGACACAAGATCCAGCCATGCCTTTAGCACTTGCGGGTGGAGTAACCACTTTTCAAGTGTTGCCCGGTTCGGGTAATTTAATCGGCGGTAGAGGTGTAACATTAAAAAACGTGAATGCTAAGAATGTTCAGGCCATGAAATTTCCTGATGCGCCTCATTCTTTAAAGATGGCATGTGGCGAAAATCCCAAAAGGGTGTATGGCGGTAAAGGTAGATTACCTTCGACAAGAATGGGAAATGTTGCTGGATACAGAGCGGCTTGGATTAAGGCAGAGGAATATCGAGCTAAGTGGGATAAGTTCGAGGAGTCATTGGACAGCAACAGCCCGCTCGATAAACCCAGTCGAGATCTGCAATTAGATACCTTAGCAGAGGTTTTGAGAGGTAATATATTAGTTCATAATCATTGTTATCGAGCCGAAGAAATGATGGTGATGATTGATCTTGCAAAAGAGTTTGATTACAAGATATCGACCTTTCATCATGCAATTGAAGCATACAAAGTGGCAGACGTGTTGGCTAAAGAAAAAATTTGTGCCGCAGTTTGGGCTGATTGGTGGGGGTTCAAGCATGAAGCCTTTGATCATGTGAGGGAAAATGCTGCAATGGTTGAGAACGCGCAAGCTTGTGCTGTTATTCATTCGGATTCTGCGATCGGTATTCAGCACTTAAATCAAGAAACTGCCAAAGCAATGGCCGCGGGTAATAAAAATGGTTTATCAATTGAACCGAAAGATGCGATTGCATGGATAACATCTAATGCGGCAAAATCAATCGGAATTGATAAGCAAACAGGGAGTATTAAAGAAAACTTGATGGCTGATTTGGTTATTTGGTCCCACAATCCAATGAGTGTTTATGCCAAAGCAGAAAAGGTTTATATTGACGGCGTCCTAACTTACGACCGATACGACAGTGATAAACAACCCGTCACCGATTTTGATTTAGGCATACTTGACCCAGAAGGGGAAAGATTATGATTAACTTAAAGACATCTATTACACGGGGTTTAGCTTCATTGTTAGGGACTTTAATTCTATTGAGTTCCACTCTTTTAAACCTAGCAGTTGCAAAAGATTACTTAATCAAAAATGCAACGGTTCACACAGCTGGTCAAGCGGGTGTTTTAAAAAACACTGATATTCTCATAAGCGACGGTTTCATTATGGAACTGGGCAAAAATTTAGTGGTCGGTCGTTCCACCGAAGTCATTGATGCGAAAGGAAAAGATGTGACTCCTGGGTTAATTAATGCGAATACGCAATTAGGTTTGGTTGAAATTAATGCAGCGTCACAATCGGTCGATCACACCACTAGTCAAAAAGGTGTTGGTGCTTCGTTCAATATTGCGCCAGCAATAAATTTTCGATCAACATTAATTCCGCAAAATAGAATCAATGGGTTAACGCGAGCGATTGTGGTGCCGGGGTTTGGAAATTCGATATTTGCAGGTTCTAGCTCTGCGATTGCTTTATTTTCCGATATGACAGGAATGTTATCTGAAAATGTGGCACAACATGTTGTGTATGGAATTGGTGGAGCAGAGTTTAATGGTGGTTCGAGAGCGGCTGCCTACATGGCTCTTGATAAAGCTTTAAATGATGCTAATTTTTTACGCCACAATCGAAACAGGTTTGACCCTGGTTTTGAATCTCATTTTTCTCTTTCGATTGATGATTTGGATGCGCTTAAACCAGTATTGGAAAAGAAAATACCACTAATTGTTCATGCCAATCGTAGTGACGATATATTAAGAATGATTGCGCTAGCTAAAAAACACAATATTCGTATTGCGATTCAAGGTGCGTCTGAAGCTTGGGTGGTTGCGAATGAAATTGCGAGGGCTAAAGTGCCCGTTATTATTGATCCAATACTTAATTTGCCTGGGTCATTCTCGTCACTATCTACTCGCATAGACGCTGCTGCGATTCTACATGATTCTGGTGTGAAATTAGTGTTTATTGGAAAGGACTGGCAATCAACCCATAATGGCTATTTGGTTCGTCAATCGGCAGGAAATGCGGTTTCTCATGGATTACCGGCGGAAGAAGCTTTAAAAGCCATGACGATTAACACCGCAGAAGTTTTTGGGATAAAAAATTACGGACAAATTAAAGTGGGAATGGAAGCGGATGTGGTGATTTGGGATGGCGATCCTTTGGAAGTAACAACTAATGCTGAGCAGGTTTTCATTAAAGGCTTAAAGCAACCAATGGTTTCAAGAGCGACTCGACTGAGGGATCGATTTTGGGACTTAAATGATAAAAAAAATAAGGCTTATGTAAAGTAATATGACAAATGAAAACAATAAAATAGATTCACAAAAAAAACAACCAACCTTGTTGGATGCATTAATCCCTATTGTGATGCTAATGATTATGTTAGCGGCATCCGTTTACTTTTATAGTTCTGACTCCTCTTATGGAGCCAATCAAATTGCACTTATCTTAGCAGCCGCGATTGCGAGTTTAATTGGATTTAAAAATGGTTATACATGGAGTGAAATAGAAACAGGAATCAAAAAGGGAGTTTCAACTGCTTATGGCGCCATTCTTATTCTGATGATGGTTGGATCGTTAATTGGTAGCTGGATTATTTCTGGTACCGTTCCCACTATGGTTTATTTTGGATTGCAAATTCTTGATCCGAGTATTTTTTACGTTGCCGCATGTTTGATTTGCGCGATGGTGTCAATCAGTATTGGAAGCTCTTGGACGACTGCAGGTACAGTTGGCGTGGCTCTAGTCGGTATTGCGGCTGGTCTTGATATGTCGATGGGCATCACGGCTGGTGCGATTATTTCAGGCGCTTATTTTGGTGACAAAATGTCACCCTTATCCGACACGACAAATCTTGCACCTGCTGTTTCTGGAACTGATCTATTCACTCATATTCGGTACATGGCTTGGACGACCGGACCTAGCATAATTTTAGCGTTAGTTTTATTTACAATTATTGGGTTCACACAAGACTCTAGTAATGCGCCAGCCAGTTTGGGTAATACTATTGCTGTACTAGACGATCAATTTAATATTTCTTTTATTGCGCTTATTCCATTATTTGTGGTTTTATTTTTGGCGTTTAAAAAGGTGCCCGCTTTTATTACTTTGTTAATTGGATCATTATTGGGATGTGTGTTTGCCGTTATTTTTCAACCACAGGTCATAGAGCGCAGCATAGAAGCATATAAGTACGAATGTACTCCAATGCAAATTACAGACAGTTTTAGCAAATGTGAGGTTGAAAGTGTTAACAGTGACGCAGATAAAACAATTCTTAATGCGGTTCTCACTCTATCAAATAAAGCCACTAAAAATGTAGCCCTTGAATTAACCGATTCAACAAAAGATCAACAGATTAGCACCTCAATAGAGGGAACAAATTATGAGCTTATGTTTGAACCTCATTCAAAACTTCGAAATACTGTAGATGCAGTGTGGCGAGCGATGTATGGAGGATATGTTTCTGAGTCGGGTGACGAAGGTGTTGATTCTCTTCTTTCAAGAGGGGGAATGTGGAGCATGATGAATACAATTTGGCTCATATTAACCGCACTGACATTTGGCGCTGTTTTAGAAACTGTAGGATTATTACAAAGAATTGTTAACTCTGTACTAGCTTTAGTGAGAGGAACTGGTTCATTAATTACCGCGGTCATAACCACTTGTATTGGTACAAATCTGATGGCTGGTGATCAGTACATTGCGATAGTACTGCCAGGAAAAATGTATCGTGCAGAATTTGCGAGACGAGGGTTAGATGCAAAAAACCTTTCTAGAAGTTTGGAAGATAGTGCCACAATGACTTCGGCTCTGATTCCTTGGAATACTTGTGGAGCATACATGGCCGCCACTTTAGGAGTGCCTACTTTGGTTTACTTACCTTTTTGCTTTTTCAATCTTGCTAGTCCATTTATGTCTATCGCTTATGGAATTATGAATTTCAAAATTGCAAAAATTGACCCATCAGAATCAGTGACAGCTTAATCAATTAATATGAAAAAACTTTACTCTTTAAATGGGAATAGCCAAAAACTGGATGGCGGTGCCATGTTTGGTAATGCCCCCAAAGGAATGTGGAAAAAATGGGTAAAGGTGGATGATCTTAATCGAATTGATTTGGCTTGTCGGTGTCTACTCATTCAAGAAACTCTAGATAATGGAAATACCAGAAATATTCTTTTAGAAGTTGGCGTCGGTGCTTTTTTTGAGCCTAAATTGAAACAACGTTTTGGAATTATCGAGTCACAACATGTTTTGTTAGAAGCTCTCACCAATATTGGTTTGACACACAAAGATATTGATATCTTAATCTTATCTCATTTACATTTTGATCATATCGGTGGGTTGTTAAGTGAGTGGGAGGAAGGAGTAGTACCAGAATTATTATTTCCAAATGCAAAGATCTTAATCGGTAAAAAAGCTTGGGAAAGAGCTTACAACCCACATTCTAGAGACAGAGCATCTTTCATTCCAGTTATTTTAGATAAACTAAAAGAAAACAAAACTGTTGAGATTATTAATGACAATCAATCAGACATTTTGGGTAGTGATTATTCGTTTCATTTTAGCGATGGCCATACCCCAGGCATGATGTTAACGGAAGTATCCATGCCAGATGGCCCAATCGTATTTTGCGCTGATTTAATACCGGGTGCACCGTGGGTTCATGTTCCTATTACCATGGGATACGATCGTTTCGC
>JBMYPE010000156.1:0-5154 GCA_049600015.1 Kangiellaceae bacterium | reverse complement strand
TCCAATGATCGGGATATATTCTTCGAGTACCATCTTTGTATAACCAATCAATATCTTCTTGTCGACCTAAAAAGACACCTCTTAATATTAAGCCCAGTACTTGTTGTGGATTTTCTTCGGCGTAGGCTAACGCCAAAGTTGTACCCCATGAGCCTCCCATCACAAGCCATTTTTCAATTTTTAACTCTTTTCTTATCGATTCAAGATCGCTAATTAGATCCTGTGTCGTATTGTTTTCAAGACTTGCATGTGGCGTGGAGCGACCACTACCTCTTTGATCTAATAGGATGACTCGGTATTTTTCTGGATCAAAATAACGCCTATGTGCGGAGCTACAACCTGCCCCTGGACCACCATGTAAAAAGACCACCGGAATACCATCAATTGAGCCGCTCTCTTCGTAATAAATAGAATGACCACATTTAGTATTTAATTGATAAGTTTGATTAGGCTTGATCTCGGGGTAGAGAGGTTGCATAAGTCACTGATTTGTTTGGCTTTGTGTAGTTAAAGATTAGCACAAAACCAGCATTTGCGCAGTTGAATTGAGTAACGAGTAAGATTAGACCGGAAATTCACTCATTCTTTTTTTCATCATCTTGCTTAACATCGCCTTGCAAGATTATGACGACACCCTTAGGAACCTTCCTTGCTTCCAAGCCTTTAACCGTACGAACCATATCATAAGCAATTTGAGCACAGTTACGATTTGGGTTTATTTTCTCACAACGTGCAAATTCTAGTTGTAGTTCTTCGCCCACAGTGGTTTCCTCTGGTGGAGGAATATATCCAAATAAGCCCTGCAAAACCTTAAAAGGTGTGGAACTACAGGCAGTTAGTGATAACATAACGAGTATAATTGCTATTTTTTTCATTAAAAGAATGCTCTGTAGTGTGGTGTAACCAGTAGTCTAGCCGCATGATTTAGCCAGCTTAATTCTCATTGGGATTATAGAGCAAAAACATAGCAAATAGTTCATTAATGAAATTTTTCAAATAAAGGGAATAAATAGCACTATTCATCGTTGATAGATAAAGATAGTGCTAGTAGGTTTGCTGTCATTAAACAGACTAAAATTTATTTGCTTAAGAGTTTATGTAAGGATAAAAACAACTAATGACCAAAGTCGAAGACTACACGCAAAAGGTATCTGAGGAGTTTGAACAATGCCGCAAGCAAGCATTCAGCTTGGCTGTTCGTTTGTTAAATAACCCCGATGATGCGTTAGAAATAGTTCAAACATCAATCGAGAAAGGACTGAATCACCCAGGGGCTCCGGCACTCGATCATCCGGAATTTAAACCTTGGCTTTTTACCGTCGTCAGAAACAAATCAATTGACATATTACGACGAAATAAACGTTTACCTCATGTTGAGCACGAAGAATATCAAACACAGGCGCCAAGCCAAGCGGAGCCGGAGAAAGCACTGCAAGAGTTACAGCTTAAACAAACAATTGAGCAGGCCTTAGAGCAACTCAATACGGAACAAAAAGAAATTATTTTATTACGTGATTACCATAATTTTAGTTACATAGATATCGCAAAAATTCTAGGGATCGCGAAAGGCTCTGTTATGTCTCGTTTACACAGAGCAAGAATGGCATTAAGAGAAATATTAATTAATTTAGGTGTTTCCTTAGGGGATCATACGAGAGGTCAACAATGATCACAGACGAAAATCAAAAAATTAGCGATAAGAAGTTTGAATTACTTTCTGGCTATTTAGATGGTGAACTTACTCAGCAAGAAGCCCAAAAAGTGATGCTCTGGTTAGAAAACGATGATGAGTATAAACAACTTCACGAAGAGTTATTATCTATGCGTCATGAGGTTCAATCTTTGAGCTTACAGGATAGCGAGCTAGAACATTTAGACCGCTTGTTTAACGAACCAGTGGTAAAGTCTTCTCGCATATTAGGATTTATTTTAATTAGCACAAGCGCAACAATATTAGTTGGATTTATTCTTTTTTATATTTTTACTAACCCAGCAATTAGCCTAGCAGTAAAAATTGGGGTTGCCTTGATGGGCGGTGGAAGCCTGTTACTTTTAATTAGCGTTTTAAGACAAAAAATGTTGAACACAAATAACGAAAAGTATAATCGATTAAAAATATAGGAAACAATATGAGTAAAGTTATTCTTGCAACAACAGAAACTATTTACGGAAAAAAAGTTATCCGACATCTAGGTCTTGTTAGAGGAAGCAGTATCCGGTCTCGACATTTGGGTCATGATATCCTTGCCATATTTAGAGGAATGGTTGGAGGAGAAATTCATGAATACTCAAAGCTTATGGCAGAAAGCCGGGAACAAGTGTTAGATAGGATTATGGATGATGCGCAAGAGTTAGGCGCTAATGCCGTGTTATCACTTCGGTTTGTAACTACAGAAATTGCCTCTGGTGCAGCTGAGTTACTCGTTTACGGGACTGCAGTAATTGTTGAAGATGAGTAAATCTTTTTGTCGAACATCAAGTACCCTCCACCATTAGAGGGCACATTGATTCGGCACATTCTACTGAACAGACTCCACACCCATATTAAACAAAGTAAATGCAAATAAATCAGCATACTTATCAATAGTTTTAGAAACTGGTGTTCCTGCGCCGTGACCAGCATTGGTCTCAATTCTAATCAATGTGGGAGCGCTTCCCGCTTGTTTAGACTGCAACTCCGCCGCAAATTTAAATGAATGAGCTGGCACGACACGATCGTCATGATCACCGGTTGTCACCATAGTCGCAGGATAATGAACACCTTTTTTAACATTGTGAACTGGCGAATAATTTTTTAAGTACTCAAACATTTCTTCGCTCTGCTCTGAAGTACCATAATCGTAAGCCCAACCTGCACCTGCAGTGAATGTATGGTATCGAAGCATGTCCAAAACACCCACCGCTGGCAAAGCAACTTGAACTAATTCTGGTCTTTGAGTCATCACCGCCCCCACTAGTAATCCGCCGTTTGAACCACCTCTAATAGCTAGGTATTGACTGGACGTATATTTTTTTTCTATCAAATATTCAGCTGCTGCAATAAAGTCATCAAATACATTTTGTTTTTTTAATTGTGTACCTGCCTTATGCCAATCTTGTCCATATTCGCCACCACCACGAATATTAGGAACCGCATAAACCCCGCCTTGCTCCATCCATACCGCATTTGCAATGCTAAAGCTAGGCGTTAAACTAATGTTAAAACCGCCGTATCCATACAAAATTGTTGGGTTTTTGCCATTTAGTTTAATGCCTTTTTTATAAGTAATAATCATCGGCACTTGAGTGCCATCTTTTGATTTATAAAAAACTTGCTTTGACTCGTACTCGTCGCTATCAAACTGAGCACCTGATTTTCTGTAAACCTTTGAAACGCCATTATCTACATCGTAACTATAAATAGTTGATGGAGTTTTATAGTTTGTAAAAGAGTAAAAAAGTACTTTATCTTCTTTTTTACCTGATAGTGAGCGCAGTGTTCCAACACCCGGTAACTCAATTTCCTTAATTAATTTTCCAGCGTAGTCGTATTGAAAAACTTTTGATATTGCGTCAACCATATATTCCGCAAAAAAGTAACCTCCCCCAGTGGAAGGGCTTAATACATTTTCAGTTTCCGCAATAAAATCTTTCCAATTTTTTACCACCGGATTGGACGCATCAACCGTTACAATTTTTTGATTAGGTGCATCTAAGTTGGTTACTAAATAAAGTTTACTTCCTTCATTTTCTAGTAGATAGGTGTCTGAATCAAAATTATCTAAAATGGTAACAAGTTTACTGTCTGGTTTGTTTAAGTCTTTAATGTAAAGATCGTTGCCTGATGTGGATGTAGCACCTGAAATTAGAAGATATCGTCCATCTTCTGTCACCCTGCCACTAACGTAACGTCTTTTCTCGCCATCTTTTTCACCAAATATCACCGGGTCGTCAGCTTGTTGAGTATTTATCTGGTGATAATAGAGTTTGTGTTGATCGGTTTTGGCAGATAGCTCACTCCCTACTGGCTTATCATAACTTGAGTAATAAAATCCCTCGTTACCTTTCCAAGAAATTCCCGAAAACTTCACGTCAATTAAAGCTTTTTCTATTTGCTCTTTACTTTCTGTGTCGATTACAATAATTTTTCGCCAGTCACTACCACCTTCTGAAATTGAATAAGCGGCAAGACTTCCATCTTTGGAAAAGCTTAATTGACCTAAAGAGGTTGTCCCATCTTTACTGAATTGATTAGGATCTAAAAATACCTCAATGTCATCATCAGCTGCGCTTGACAGTTTTCGATAAACAACATACTGATTTTGTAATCCATTGTTTTTATAAAAATAAGTGTACTTACCCTCTTTAAATGGCGCACCAACTTTTTCGTAATTCCATAGTGTCTCTAATCTATTTTTAATTTGATCCCGATACGGAATGTTTTTTAGATAATCAAAGGTTACTTCATTTTGCGCAGTGACCCATTCGCCAGTTTCTAAACTTAAATCATCTTCTAACCATCGATAAGGATCGCTTACGCTAGTTTCAAAATATTGATCAACCACATCGCCCTTTTTTGTTTTAGGATAACTGATTTTGCTAACTTGATTATCTGTTCTATTCAAACTATCCGCTGAATCCATGTTTTCATCATTTTTTTGGCCTTCTGAACAAGCGGATGTTAAAGCAATGAAAAACACTACTAAGCTCGCTTTACATAAAACTAATTTATTTTTATATTTGTGCATCTATATATCCCGATTATTTAGTAAAAGTACATTCTATCAAACTATCTAGTTTAGCACTAATACAAGGTCTCATAACGTGATATCGAGCACTTATTTTGTTAACCCTCTCTTTCCAATCAGCAGGCAACATGTTAGTCTGAACGCACCTATTTTATTCAATTTATAAAGGTACTATGAGTACTCGTTGCATTGCCTGTAAAAGAGAAATATCGGCAACACAAAAAAACTGCTTTATCTGCGGAACAAAACAGAGTTATTTTTCTTACTATGCTAAATATCTAGTTTTGATAAGTATTGTGGCTTTAATCTCTACTTGGTTTACAAATAATCGACTAACGAGTAAAACACTACAACTTCAAGCAAAACAAATAGAAAGTACTCAACAACTCCAGCTTCAATTTGATCAGCAAAAAAATATTCTTGAACA
>JBMYPE010000155.1:0-5170 GCA_049600015.1 Kangiellaceae bacterium | reverse complement strand
CATCCGGGGTTACTCACTTTAATTAGTTGATTATTGACCGTCTTATCTTTAGAATTTTGTTTCAACAATTCTGGCACCGAATATAACCAGTTCTTATCGAATCGATAATCCGCTGACAAGTCAATAATTAAACGTCGACTCTTATTATTTTCACCCTGTTCTAGAACCGACTCTTCGATTTTATCTACAAAACTTTTTGCTAAACCGTTCGGTAAGGCTAAAACAATAATGTCGGTGTCGCGAGAAGCAACCATCTCTTCATTGAGCATCTCAATGGTTAGTTGATTATAATAATGTTCATTATGTAATTCGACACTCTCAAACTGATTATCGCCATTCAATAGTTCGTCAAGTGTTTTACCTCTTAATTGATGAGAACTGATCCAATCCACTTTATATTTTTTATTAAACGCCAAAAGACGAATTAATTCTCGGCCTACGTAACCTCTTACGCCAACAATCCCGACCGTCTTTTTTTTCGGTATCTCACTCAATATGTCCATAAATTTATCCAATTAAGAAACGGTTGGCATTTTACTTTTAGCTTGTTCAACACATTGTTCGACCAAGCTAAAGGAATCCAGACCATACCAAAATATATTCCAATCAGAATCCTTGATACAACCATCGGCATTATTAAAATAAAAACCGTTTATTTTGTTATCAGGTCTCGCGCGCCAATGCAAGCTAGGATGTTGTTCTCTTATTTTTTCCCACAACACTTTCCCTAACCCTTCACCTTTTGCCGCATCAGCTACAACAAATTTATCTAAATATGGAACACCGCCAATATCTATAACTATTGCGGCAGCTCGGTAGCAATAGGTAATATAAGCCTTTTCTATTTTTGTTTTTTCAAAGTAATCTTCATCTAACTCTTTATTAAAACTCTCTTCAATCACTTGTTTTAGCTTTTTAATTTTGATCGTTTCCACATCATCATGCGTCATAATTGATTCACCTTTGCGAATCAACGTACCCGAACCTTTATGAGTAAAAAGTTCTTTTGCTAAATGAGACGGTTTTGTAATTGATACCGATGAAGTGGATGGCAACTGACTTAAAATTTGAGCGACTTGTTGTATTTTTAATTTCATACCACCATGCAACCAATCTTCCTGCATCATTTTTGTGTAGTCAGTAATTAAGTTCACAGAGGAAATAATATTCCCATCGCAATCTAATAACCCTCCAGTACCCGTTAGAAATATTATTTTGTATGGATTGATTGCAATTGAAAGCTCATTAGTCGCGATATCAGCATTAATATTGAGAGATTGCCCACTTTCTGTTTCTGCCAGTGAAGATAATATTGGCACTACCCCAGACTCTATTGCTAAGTTAATTGCAGTTAAATCAATATTAGTCACCTCACCCACATATCCGAGTTCTTTGTTTTCAGATTGATTGGCGGTAAAAACGCCAGATGTAATGGATGAAGTTCTAACGCCCATTTCCTGCAAACGATGAGATAGCTTTAAATTTTGTTCAATAAAAGTTTTTTTCGCCACTTTTAAAACAGCAGCGCTCGTGATCCTTTGGCCATCGATAAACTCTGCCTTAATTCCCGCTTGTTCTAGGTTTCTATTTAACTGAGGTCCCGCACCATGAACCACAATTGGAAATAAACCAATTCGCTCAAGAAATGCGAGAGAAGAACATAAATTTTCTAAATCATCGTCAAGCACACCACCACCCACTTTTATAACCGCGAATCGAGACAGACCGGCTTCAACAAACCGTTTCATGTATTGATTGAACTCTTTAGGATTGGCCAAATTTGATAACAACTGGACGATTGTTTCTTTGACCTGTGTTCCTTTAACTGGAGCTTCTTTGTTACCTTCTACTCTTTGTTCGTTCATTTGTTTTCTCTTTTACCAAATTGAATATTACTAATTATTTAGTTTGACTTAAGTAATTAATGTAAATTTGTTCGACTTTTTCCAACTGCGAAATGTCGACCCATTCGTTCGCAGTATGTGCTTGCGCTATATCACCCGGACCAAAAACAAAAGTGGTTAATCCTGCTTGAGAAAACAAACTGGCTTCTGTCCAAAAACTAACTGCATCGCCCTCTTCAATCTCTAATTGACTGGCTAGTTGTTTCGCTTTGATGATCGAATCTTCAAAATTTTGGTTTGCTGCGGGCAAACAAGGGCCAAAAAAACCACTAGTAATTTTGACTCCTGATTGATCATTTTCCAATTGTGTTAAAGTCGATAAAACGTCTTTTGAGCTTTGACCAGGAAGCGGCCTAAAACCAAATTTTAATTCGCAGTTAGAGGCAATCATATTTGCCTTAATCCCGCCTTCTATTGTTCCTATATTAAAAGGTAAACCTGATAAATTTTGTACTTGTTGAGTTTGACTGCCAACCCAGTTAATAGCAGCGCTAATCCATTCACCCGCTTTGTGAATCGCATTATCTTTATAAGCTCTAGCTTCAGAAGCATGACCAGGAATGCCAGTAAAAGACGCGATTGCGGTTTGAATACCTCTGTGTGCTGTTACGGCTTTTGCTAAAGTAGGTTCTGCTACAATCGCCTTTTTAAAGCCATGTTCAGTCGTTAGAAATTTTTTAATGGCTTCACTTGAGCCGTGCTCTTCGTCAGAAGAAAACAATAATGCAATATCACCTTTGGCTTGATTTACTGCCGAAAGCATACAAGCTGAAGCACCTTTGATATCACAAGCTCCAAGAGCGACCAATTTGTTGTCTTGTTGAATTAGTTGATGAGGATTACTCGTCCATCCTTCTGCTATTGGAACGGTATCAATATGGAAATTGAATAAGATATCCGGGCTCCCTCTTTTTGCCAACAAACTCAAGCAACCATCACCGGCATCAATAAAGGTAGTTTCAAAATCTGTCAGCTGTGAACACAAATACTTGAATACATCGCTCTCTTTATTTATCTTTCTCGGTGGGTTTTGGGTATCAAAACTCACTAATTTTTCTAAGTGTTTAAACACCGAGGAATACTCATAGTTCATTTTGAATCTCTTCCTGTTGCAAGTGTGGTCGATTTACCGAACAATTTAATAAAGCCAATGGCTTCATCAATACTCCAGGAAGCAGACTGTGCATAAACCGCACTTTTGTCTTGTAGAATATTATTAGACTCCACTTCAACCGCGGTTAAATTTCCAGTCTTTAATTCTAGCGTTACCGTACCAGTTACATTTTCTTGAGACGATTTTAGAAATGCTTCAAGATCATATTTAAGTGGCTCGAAATAAAATCCTTCGTAAACAAGTTCCGTCCATTTTTCGGCTACTGTCGATTTAAATCGATTTTGAGCTTTGGATAGCACTGACTGCTCAAGCGCCACGTGAGCCGCTTGAAGCGCGACCAAAGCAGGAGCCTCAAATGCAATACGACCTTTTAAACCAATACTAGTATCGCCAGTATACAAACCTCGTCCAATACCATAAGAACCAACTAGTTTATTAAGCTCTTGCATTACCAATTCGCCCGAATTTAATTGTGAAAGAGATTCTCCGTTGAGAGCGGTTAAACATCCTTTTTCAAAAGATAATTTAATCAATGTGCTTTTCTTAAGAGGGTCGACGTTTGCTTCTGTCAGTAGAAAACTTTCATCTGAAGGTTTCTTCCATTCATCAATTTCAGAACCAGAGATAGTCGCCCCCAATAGGTTTTCATTAACTGAATAGGTGGATACTTTATCCGATACTTCAAATCCCTTATCAACTAAATATTCTTTCTCATATTCTCTCACTTCATTTGACAGTTTTTGAATTTCCCTAATGGGCGAGATTATTTGGTAATCACCTAAACACTGCACAGCTAAATCAAATCGAACTTGATCATTGCCCATGCCAGTACATCCATGAGCAAATAAATTTGTTCCCAGTTCATCGCAAAGCTTTAAACACTCAGCAACAATTAAATATCGATCAGAGCATAGCAACGGATATTGATTTTGATACCAATGTCCTCCCCAAATTAATGGTGTAATAACATCACTCCACAAGTTTTCAGCAATACTCTTTTCAACATGTTCGACCGCACCTAATGATATCGCTCGCTCTTTTATTTGATTTTTTTCATCCTCACTAACACCACCAGAATCTACAAAAATGGTTGTAACCTCGTATCCCTGCTCTATTAAATAAGGCACGCAAAAACTCGTATCTAGCCCGCCTGAAAAAGCTAAAACTATTTTATTACTTATACTTTTATTCATAATTACTTTCTTTCCTCTGCGCACTCTGTGCCTCTTTGGTCAAAAATTCTTTTATATTAACTTCGCTAATTTCTGCATCATTGCCTTCTGTACATGCAACCGGTTTTCAGCTTCATCTATTGCAAAACAATAATCAGAATCCATCACCTGATCCGTCGCTTTAATATTTCTTCTTAATGGTAAGCAATGAGAGAATTTTCCATCATTAGTTAAATCCATTTTTTGTTGGTCAACTATAAAGTGCTTATATTGATCTCGAATTTTCTTTTCCGCTTCCCAATTACCAAAATAAGGTAAAGCTCCCCAGCTTTTGGCGTAAACAATATCAGCACCGCTGTAGGCTTCTTCAATATCGTGAGTCACATTAAAACTACCACCATTTTCTTCCGCTTGCTTTTGAGCAAGTTTCATATACCGATCATCAAGATAGTAATCTTTAGTTGGGCAAAGCAAGGTCACATCCATTCCAAACTTTGTTGAAATAATGGCAGAGGAATTAGCAACAGCAGTGTTTAACGGCTTAGGGTGGTATGTCCAAGTTAGAAGGTATTTTTTATTTTGAGGTTTGCCAATTTTTTCTTGTATCGCCATCATGTGAGCTAGCTCTTGGCAAGGGTGAGTAATAGTCTCCATATTAATAATAGGAACGTTCGCATATTTAGCGAATGCCTGAATGACTTTATCTTGCCTATCAATTTGCCAATCAACAAATTTGGGGAAAGCTCTCACTGCAATCATGTCGCAATATCGTGAGAGCACTTGAGCAACTTCTATAATATGCTCCTCAGCTTCGCCATCCATTGTGCAACCCAAGTCAAACTCAATTGGCCAAGCATTTTTTCCCGGTTCTAAAACAATCGCCGTTCCGCCCATTTGAGAAACACCGAGTTCAAAAGATGCTCTGGTACGCATGGATGGGTTAAAGAATAACAAGGCTACCGATTTACCACCGAGTGATT
>JBMYPE010000154.1:0-5180 GCA_049600015.1 Kangiellaceae bacterium | reverse complement strand
TTTAACGAGCTATTTGTAACCGAAAATACCTTTAACTTTATGTTTGACCAATACTGGAAACCGCCTATGAGAAATGCCAACACTAGTACCAACTCGAATGAATAGCTTGGCCATATATCGTTAAAGGCTAAAACTGTTATTAAGGCAAACCCTGATAATAAGACCAGAAAACCATGAACCAAAATATAGAAAGCAAAATCAACTATACGATAAATTATCATATCTTCGAAAGACAACATCCCAGTTCTGATACTTTCTGTAGAATTTAGCTTATCCATTTGAGCTTCTATTTATGGGTGCTAACGCTTATTCTATGCAGCAAATCACATTAAGACTCACTGGAATTCCACTGCAAAGGTGATTTATTTCATTGAATTCAACAGTTTAAACTGAATAGGGAAAATATCAAGTGCGGACTTATGTGAGTCTAGACTCATTCAATCTTCAAACTCAGAATGGGATATATAATTAACACTCAATAATATTAACAGCCAAACCGCCACGCGCTGTTTCTTTGTATTTATTCATCATATCCTTTCCAGTATCTTTCATAGTTTTTATAACTTTATCGAGAGATACCTTTTGATGTCCGTCGCCCTGTAGGGCTAATCGTGATGCGTTAATTGCTTTTACCGCACCCATTGCATTTCTTTCAATACAGGGAACTTGCACAAGACCGCCAACGGGGTCACAAGTTAGACCAAGGTTATGTTCCATTCCTATTTCTGCGGCGCATTCCACTTGTTCGGGTGTGCCACCTAGTGCTTCTGTTAGTCCGGCGGCAGCCATTGAACACGCTACTCCTACTTCGCCTTGGCAGCCAACTTCTGCGCCGGAAATTGAAGCGTTAAGTTTATACAACATGCCAATTGCGGCAGAGGATAACAAAAAGCGTTGAATGTTTTCGTTATCTTTTGGTTGGTAGTAAGTAATGTAATATTTTAAAACCGCAGGAATTATTCCGGCTGCGCCATTTGTTGGTGCTGTGACAACTCTGCCTCCGGCTGCGTTTTCTTCGTTCACTGCTAATGCAAATAGGTTAACCCAATCCATTGCGCAAAGCGGATCTTTATCTGCACTTTGGTTTGAGAGTTTACGGAACAGGGAAGGTGCTCTTCGTCTTAACTTTAAACCGCCTTTTAACACGCCTTCAGAACGAATTCCTTTATCAATACAACTATTCATTGTGTTCCAAAGAAGATCTAATCCTTCTTTTATTTCATCAACACTTCGCCAGTGTTTTTCATTTTCAATCATCATAGAACTAATACTCAAACCAGATTCTTTTGCCATCTGTAACATTGTTTCACCAGTTTGAAAATCATAGGGAAGTTGTAAGTGTAAATCTTTGACTTCTTTTATTTGTGTATCTTCACCTACAACAAATCCACCACCAACTGAATAGTAAGTTTTTTCTAAAAGGATGTTTTTATCTTGATCAAAGGCGGTAAACTTCATGCCATTGGCGTGTTTTTCTAAAGTTTTCCTGCGATGAAAAGTGACATCATTTTTTTCATTAAATGGAATAGTTAAATCTTCATTTAAGTTTAAATTTTTATTATTTCTAATTCGTTCTAATCGAGAGGGAATAGTGTCAGTATCAATTTGATCAGGTAAATCGCCTTCAAGACCTAAAAGTACCGCTACGTCTGAGCCATGTCCTTTTCCTGTATGGCCTAATGAGCCATAAAGATCCGTTTTAATTCTGGCAACAGTATTTGCGCCATCTTGGATGTTTGCCAGGAGTTGGCTTGTAAACATTTTGGCTGCGCGCATTGGACCAACTGTATGAGAACTGGAAGGGCCTATACCGACAGTAAATAAATCAAAAACAGAAACAGCCATAGAATTATCTCTTAATTAATTGGTACTAATTTTTGGGGTTTAAACGTTGACTAAGATTAACTAACATTCTTGCAGTCGCACCCCAAATATTGTAATTTTTGTATGCTATCACATGATAAGAAAAGGATACATCCTTTATCTCACGGGCAATTTTTTTATGATTTTTTGTATTGATTAAAAAATCTAACGGGACAGTAAATGCTTCATCTACTTCATTGGTATCGATGCTTAATTTGTTTTGATCAAACGCTTCTTGTTGAGTAACTATACCAACATAGGGTGTCACATAGTATTGACTAATAGTGATTTGCTTTGGCAAACGACCTATGATTTCAATTTCCGATTCTGATAATCCAATTTCTTCTTCTGTTTCTCTTTTGGCGGTGGTTTCTAAGCTTTTATCTTTTTCTTCAAAGCGACCACCTGGAAAACAAATTTCACCCGCATGATGTTTTAAGTGTTTGGCTCGTTTAGTTAATATTACCTGCCAATTTGGTTTTGAGTCATTGCATGAAAGGTTCACAAGTGGAATTAAAACACTTGCAGGTCTGAGTGTTTTATCCAAAGGCTGATCCATCACTTTTAAATAATTGGTCAGTTCTGGGCTCGATGCAATGGCATGCTTGACCTCATCATTGAACTGTTCAAAATTCAATTCCTTCTTTTGTTCTAGTGGAATTAACAGTGACGATATTATTGACTTATTCACCCTCCAAAAACTCCTGTTCTAATATAGGTATAATTTTTGAAATTTTATGAAAAGTTTCTTTATACTCAGACTCTACATTTGAATCAAATACAATCCCCCCTCCAGCCCAACAAAATAAACTTCCATTTTTTGCTAATAAAGTTCTGATACAAATATTGGTATCCATATTTCCTTCAAAATCAATATATCCGATAACACCACAATAAATTCCACGTTTAAAATCTTCGAGTTGATCAATTATTTTCATAGCGGCTATTTTGGGTGCGCCAGTTATTGAGCCGCCGGGTAAGCAGGTTTGCATTACATCATAGCTATCAAACTGTGGGGCTAATTGACTGGTGACCGTAGAAATTAAATGATGCACAGATTCAAAAGAATAAAGACCAAAAAGCTCTGGAACATCAACGCTTGCTTGACTAGCTGTTTTACTTAAATCATTTCTTAATAAATCAACAATCATTAGATTTTCTGCTCTATCTTTTTCGCTTTGAGTTAAAGCTAGAGCCAGCTGTTGGTCGATTGCTTTATCTTTATTTCTTGGCGCAGTACCTTTTATTGGCTGGGTGATGACACTTTTATTTTTGACTTTTATAAATCTTTCTGGAGACAAACTCAGGATTTGAAATTTACCAAAATTTAGATAAGCAGAAAAAGGACTTTTATTTACCTGACTCAAATAGCGATATGCGGTAAAACTATTTCCTTCAAAACGTGCTTCAAATCGATGAGCATAGTTGATTTGATAACAATTGCCTGCGAGTATATTTTCTTGGATTACTTTAAAATTATTTCTATAGCTTTCAAAATTTAAGTTGGAGCGGAATTTTTCATTCAGGGTAAAGCTTAAATCAAGATCATGAGTTTCCTGCTTTGGGGATTTACTGTCACAATGTTTTGAATTGTGGGTAAGTTCGTTTTGAAATAATGTTAAAATATTTTTCCATTCATCTTCACATAAACCAAAATTAAAAAGTTTGGTCGTTTTATTTTTATGGTCACTAATAAGAGCCCATCGATATAATCCAAAGATACAATGAGGAATATCAAACTCATCCTCTGGTTTAGTGTCGGTTAGTTCGAGTGTTTTTCCAAAATCATAACTGAAGTAACCTAACCATCCACCTTTGAATGGAATTTTGTTCTCGCGAGAATTTGCTTTAGTTTGTTCAAGGGCTTTTTGATCAGATAAATCTTTAACATGCGATAACAATGATCGCATTTGTGTTAATGGATCATGATCCAGTGAATTAATTGTTAAATTAGTTAATGAAGGGGAGTGAGTTACAATATCTAGTTTGTACTCCTGTTCCTTGTTGATTTGTTTCGACTCTATGCTAATACACGGAAGTGCAGAAAATATATCATAGCGCCCATTTTCACTTGCTTTATTATAATTGCCGCTATCGAGTAAAATTGCCCATTTATTAGCCAACAATGAGCTTACAGCCGAAATATCACTGAGATTCGCGGTGTAGTTTAAATAGGTAAAATTCAAGGTTAAATGGCAACTAAGATAAGCGTAAAAAGTTATTTTACTTTTTGTTGAGATCAGGGTCTAATTATTTCTATCTTTATTTCAACTGAGAATTCTAGGTTTAATAGGATTAAGCGAAACGCTTTTATTAAACCTTCTATCCTATGACGAAGCGTCTGATATTACCTTTTAACTCAAATCAAACTGATCTAGCGTTCAATGGCAATAAGGAACTGTCTATTCAATTACCCGGCAGTAAATACATTGCAAATCGCTTGTTGCCTCTGTGTGCTTTAGCAACTAGTCAATCAATGTTAAAAAATGTGGTTGATAATGATGATATTCTAGCTGCTACCGAAGGCCTCACTGCATTAGGGTATCATTTGGACAAATCTGCTACTGCCTTAAAAATAACGCCTAGGTTAGCAAATGGTTCCCGTCATATTAATCATTCAATTATTGAGTTTAACACGCATCATAGTGGAACATTTTCCCGTTTTGTCACCGCTATTGCGGCTTTAGAATCGATCCCAATCAAAATTAACTGCTCAGAGAAAATGGCGACTCGACCAATGCAAGAGCTGTTTGATGCTTTAAGGGATTTAGGTGTCAAGATTGAAAGTCCGAATGATCGATTACCAGCAATAATCACAGGGCCTTTAGTTGATAACAGGTGTCAACTTGACGCGAGTCGAAGTAGTCAATATTTAAGCGCTTTGTTGATTATTGCACCGCTATTAAAAGATGGTTTGAAGATTGAGTTGATTGGAAAACAAGTGTCCAATGCTTATGTTGAAATGACCATTGACCTGATGAAGCGAATGAATGTGAATGTAGAGCGAGCTGGAAATGAAATAATGGTCGCCGCTGGTCAAAGTTATCGTGGAATTGAATTTGAAGTGCCAGGCGATCCAGTGTCCTCATCCTATTTTATGGGGCTAGCAGCAATTTCAGGACAAACTATAAGGATTGATGCTTTTGATCATAGTTCGCTACAAGGAGAGTCGAAGTTTTACAAAGTTCTGGAAAAAATGGGTGTAAAGTTTAAAAAAGACCAGTCAAGTTTAACCATTATATCTGATGGAGAGCTAAATGGTATTGAAGTCGACATGGGCGAAATGCCTGATGTTGTACAAACATTGGCGGTTGTCG
>JBMYPE010000153.1:0-5226 GCA_049600015.1 Kangiellaceae bacterium | reverse complement strand
ATATTAAACACAGCTTGATTAGAGCATTTCACTCAACATGATTTGTAACGATTAAGCGAAATGATGAGTCTGTTTATTCAAGTAATGACTTGAATTATGAGGATAAACTAAGCAGTATTCATAATCACAATATTGGAATAGAATAAGTATAATTAGGCTAAAAAGGCATTCATTTTACTTTCAAAACTAGGGACGCAACCATGCAACCTTTAAAGGTCAAAGATTTATCTTTAGCGGTAGAGTTATCTTCTCACTTATCAGGTATTCAACGCGGGCTAGAAAAAGAAAGTCTACGAATCCAACCGGATGGCTACCTATCCAAATCGGTCCATCCGAAAGAGTTAGGGTCGACATTAACCAACTCATACATTACCACTGATTATTCCGAAGCGTTACCTGAATTTATTACCCCACCTTCAACTAATAGAAATCAGCCGCTTGATACCATGTATGAACTACATCAATTTGCTTATCAATTTTTGGGCGATGAAGTTCTTTGGGCAACGAGTATGCCTTGTATAATGGGCGGGGAGTCAGACATTCCCATTGCTCGTTATGGAAGTTCGAACAGTGGACAGATGAAAGAGATTTATCGGCTTGGGCTAGGAGAGCGCTATGGTCGTTTTATGCAGACGATTGCGGGGGTACATTATAATTTTTCTTTACCAATGAGTTTTTGGCAATCCTATTATGAGGAAGAGAAATCTAACTCAGAGTTTAAAGGTATAGAATTAAAAGACTTTATCTCTGAAAAATATATGGGAATGATTCGAAACTACTTACGTTACTCTTGGCTGATCCCTTTATTTTATGGCGCATCGCCGGCACTTTGCGAAAGTTTTATTCAAGGCAAAAATATAGACCTAGATGAGTTAGTTCCGGGTACTCGGTATGGCAGATATTCTACATCCTTGAGAATGAGTGATTTAGGTTATCAAAATAAAGTTCAAAGCCAGTTGAATGTTGGTTATAACTGTTTGCCTTCTTACATAGAAGCACTTGAAAAAGCGATCAGAACAGAAGATCCTTACTATCGCTCTTTAGGGGTGATCAAGGATGGCGAGTATCAACAATTAAACGCGAATATTTTGCAGATTGAAAATGAATTTTATGGAAGTATTCGCCCAAAGAGAGTTGCAAAGTCAGGAGAAAGGCCTACCAAAGCGCTAAAATTACACGGTATAGAATATATTGAAGTCAGAGCGCTGGACATAAATCCTTTTTCTCCCGTTGGTTTAGATTCTAGCCAAATGGCATTTATAGATACGCTTCTTTTAACCTGCTTGTTCTCAGAGTCAGAGCCAATCACTGCGAGGGAAAAAGGGGAGAATACCGGAAATTTTGATAGAGTCGTCTTAAATGGGCGCCATCCCGATCTCTGTTTGTCTGTTCAAAATAGTAGTGTTGCTTTATCAGAAATAACCAATGGAATCTTGAACGAAATGAAACCTTTTGCTGAGCTTTTAGATCATAGTTATTCTATCAATGAACACACTCGTACTTTGCAAGATTTAAACAAAAAGGTTACAAATTTAGATGAAACCTTTTCAGGTCAAATTGTAAAAACGATAGAAAGCCGGGAAGATGGGTTTTTTCCTTTTGCGTATGAACTTTCACAAAAACATAAAGAAGAGTTTGTGAAAAATCCATTGTCAAAAGAAAAATTGGAGCACTATCAACAAGCAGCGCTTCAATCTCACAAAGATAAACAAACGATGGAAGAGTCAGACACTATGAGTTTTGGAGCGTTTCTAGAAAGTTATTATGATTAAACTTCGATTAACTTTAATTTTAATCAAGTAATTAATTTGATTACCCAATAAAAAAGCCTCAGAAGAGGCTTTTTTATTGGTTGTAGCTTGGACTTTTAATTAATGACCACCGGCTTTTTTTGCTTCTAAAACACAATGTTCATTTTCCCATTTACCGCCCATCTCGCCACAGAGTTGCTCGATGGTATGCTGTTTGAGTATGCCGTCCTCAAGCATTGATTTAGTCATAGGTTCAAGCGTAGTCATTACCATAACTAGGCCGACAGTACTCATGACAATAGTGTATGGGAAAGCCATCACTACCATTTTTAAATAGGATAGTCGGATTAAGGGAGCTAGCGCAGACGTTAATAGAAATAGAAAAGCTGCCTGTCCATTTGGTGTTGCAACACTAGGGATGTTTGTTCCCGTATTAATTGCTACCGATAGCATATCAAAAGTTTCTCGGGTTATTGTTCCGTCGAGAGTTGCTTTGGCTACTTCACTGACATAAACCGTCGCCACAAAAACATTGTCACTAATCATTGAGAGCACGCCGTTTGCAATATAAAGTGCCGCTACCTGAGTATTGCCTTCCATTGCTAATACAACATCAGTAATTGGTTTAAATAAAGATTGATCCGCAATAACTCCAACGATTGCAAAAAAGACCGTTAACAAGGCTGTGAAAGGAAGTGCTTCTTCAAACGCGTGTCCAATTTGATGTTCATCATTAACGCCACAAAAAGAGGTCGCTAGGATAATCACACTCAGGCCAATAATTCCGACCGCTGCTAAATGAAAGCCCAGCGCAATAATTAACCAAACACCAGTTACTGCTTGTGCAATCAATGCAGCTTTATCAGCTGTCGTCCGTTTTTTATTCTCATATTCTGCAAAATCTTCCATTACCTGACGCACATTATCAGGTAGTTTTTGACCATAGCCAAACCAACCAGTTAGTTCTAGGAGGACCGCTGTTAATAATCCGGCTGCTAGTACGGGGATTGTTATCGGTGCCATGCGCAAGAAAAACTCTACAAACTCCCATGATGCTTTACCTGCAATTAATAGATTTTGTGGTTCACCAACGAGTGTACAGACTCCACCTAAGGCAGTACCTACAGAGGCATGCATCACTAAACTTCTTAAAAATGAGCGAAAGGCATCTAAATCTTCTCTGTGTAACTCATGAATTTCGTGGTCAACACCATGGTCATGGTCAGAGGTGAACTTTTTCCCAGAAGCAACTTTGTGAAAGATCCCATAAAAACCAACGGCAACTGCGATAACAACAGCAGTGACAGTAAGAGCGTCAAGAAATGCGGATAAAAATGCAGCAGTAAATGAAAATAATAATGAGAGGACTACTTTAGAACGAACACCTAATAATAATTTTGTAAATACAAAAAGTAATAAGCTTTTCATAAAGTAAATACCCGCCACCATAAACACTAATAAAAGCAACACATCAAGATTACTTCTAATCTCATACATAACGGTGTCGGGAGAGGTTAGCCCAATAAATAAAGCCTCAATAGCCAATAATCCACCCGGTAAAAGCGGATAGCATTTTAACGCCATGGCTAGAGTAAAAATAAACTCTAATATTAAAATCCAGCCTGTTATATATGGGCCTGCGACTATCGCTATGATTGGGTTGACGAGTAAAAATCCTACTATGGCATATTTATACCAGCTAGGAGCATTACCAAGAAAATTATGAATAAATGCATGTGAAAGTGTGCGTGGCATGTTTGATCCTCATATTTGGAATATATCCAAGATTATTATCATTTTATTTAATATAGCTCAGAAATTCTCACTAGAAAGAAAATCGAGAACTTAAATCATTGAACTAATTAGAAATTTTAGACGTATTTTGGCTATTTGCCAAATGCTTTAGGTATATATGGTGCTAAAAAGCGATTTTTTAATAATAAAGCGTTTAAATATTGTAAAGGTACGATATTCTCAAATAATTCAAAGGTATAAGAGACAAATCTGACCAGTAACCTGATATAATCGACTTTGTGGCTTAATGGTTCTCTTAGTCGTTGGCTCTATACTCCCATGACACCTGGATGTAGATCCGTGTTCAGTTATAAAATTGAATCAATAACAAGCTTGTAGAGATACCAAGATAATTAAAAGATGATTGTTATGACAAATATAATAATTAAAAGGAAGTAGCAATGAGTAAATTACTGACAGCTCGTAGTCCCGCAGCTTTCGCTGAAGAGTATATCGTTGATTCTATTTGGAACGGTAAATTTGCGCCGGGAACAATTTTACCTGCCGAACGGGAACTTTCTGAACTGATAGGCGTAACAAGAACCACTTTAAGAGAAGTGCTTCAGCGTTTGGCTCGAGACGGTTGGCTAACCATTAAGCACGGAAAGCCCACTCAAGTTAATGATATTTGGGAAACCGGTGGACTACATATTTTGGATACGATTACACGTTTAGACGATGAAGGCTCGCTAAATTTTGCTGATCAATTGCTAGATGTTCGAACCCAGTTTGGTGGAATTATTTTTAGGTTTGCAATGAAAGAAGATTCTAACAAAATGAGTGAGATATTTTCGGAAGTCAGAAACTTACCGGATACTAATGAAGCCTACATAGAATTTGACTGGCGTGTACAACATGAATGTGCAGTATTAACTAAAAATCCAGTCTACGTTTTGATGCTTAACGGCTTTAGGAATATATACTACCGCATAGGAAACTATTATTTTAGTAAGCATGAGACAAGAATAAAAGCTAGAGAATATTATTTAGAACTCAGCGCGACGGTTAAAAGCTTAGATGAAGAACGGCTAAAAGAAGTTGTTTGGAATTACGGCAGGGAAAGTGGAAATCTTTGGAAAAATATGCGTTCGCAATTGTCCTCACTCAAAGATATATCATAAAGGTACAAATACTCATCCAGTGACCATACTTGAATTCAAGTGAACTTACAGTTCTCGAATGGTTGTTTTTATTACTAGTCGATAAACTCAATATCCCGTAAAATTAACGAGTCATTATATTACTATTTTTTAGAGGTGCTTTTTGGAATTTTTAGCAGAATACGGCATATTTTTGGCAAAAGCCGTTACCATTGTAGTGGCTATCATAGTCGTGATAGGTTCAATCGCCGCTTTAGGCAATAAAAATAAAAAATCAACGGAAGGGCATATTGAAATTGTCAATGTGACCGAAGATTTGGACGAAGTAAAAGAAGGGATGTTGGAAGAGTTGCTTCCTGAAGAGGAGTACAAAGCACTTCAAAAAGAAAAAAAGAAAAAGGAAAAATCTGACAAGAAAGCCAAAGCGAAAAAACTAAAAGAAGATAAAAAATTAGAAAAACTTCAAGATAAAAAACAAGTCGAATCGTCTGACAAGGAAAACCCTGAAAAATCCGTTGAAACTGTGGATGAAACAAGTTCAGAAAAGGAAAATTCAACTGAACTAAAATCTAAAAAGCAAG
>JBMYPE010000152.1:0-5253 GCA_049600015.1 Kangiellaceae bacterium | reverse complement strand
CAACCATTTGTGAAGCAGAGGGCTCTTCAGTCGCTAGTGTTTCAGCCTCAGCTTGTTCATTATCTTGATTAGAATCCGCCATGTTAGCCACTGATTCAGAAGAAGTCGTCTCAGCAGATCCGGCTTCGGTGGACACCTCCAAAATTAAATCATCTTGAGAAACTTGCTCTCCGACTTTCACATTTATACTCGCCACCTTGCCTGCATGGCTAGAGGGTACTTCCATGGTTGCTTTATCCGTTTCTAAAACAATTAATGGAGATTCTTTTTCAATCTCATCGCCAACAGAAACTAATACTTCAATGATCTCTGCACCTTCAGCATCACCAATATCAGGAACTTTTACTTGGGTTAAATCTGTCATAAATTTCTCCCTAGCTGAACAGTGGGTTAGGTTTATTGATATCAATGTTATAAAGCTTAATCGCTTTACTCACCTGCTTGGCACTTATAATGCCTTCATCCGCGAGTGCTTTTAACGTTGCCACGACAACAAAATGTCGATCAACCTCAAAGAATCGTCGCAGATTTTCACGACTATCACTTCGACCAAATCCATCCGTTCCGAGTACCGAATAAGATGCAGGAACATAAGCTCTTATTTGTTCTGCATAAGCTTTAACGTTGTCCGTTGAAACAATCACAGGCCCTTCACGGTCAGACAAACAACTCTCCACATAACTTAGCTTTGCTTTCGCTTCGGGATTTAAAAGATTGTGGCGAGCCGTGTTAATTCCGTCTCTCGCTAATTCATTAAAACTAGTGACACTCCAAATGTCAGACTCAATTTTGAAATCTTTTTCAAGTAATTCAGCCGCGGCGATTACTTCATTTAAGATGGCACCACAACCCATCAATTGAGCTTTAGCACCTTTTTTCTTAGATTTCTTCTTTGATTCCTTTAACAAATACATACCTTTTAAAATTCCTTCTTCAGAATTTTTAGGCATTTCTTCATGTACATAATTTTCGTTTAAAGTGGTAATGTAATAAAAAACATTTTCCTGCTCTTCATACATTCTTCGCATACCATCACGAACGATCACCGCTATTTCATAAGAAAAAGTCGGATCATAACTCACGCAATTTGGTATGGTCGATGCAAACATATGGGTGTGCCCATCTTGATGTTGTAAGCCTTCACCATTTAATGTTGTTTTACCGTAAGTCGCACCAATCAAGAATCCTCGCGCTTGCATATCCCCAGCCGCCCAAGCTAAATCACCAATACGCTGAAAACCAAACATAGAATAGAAAATATAAAAAGGAATCATTGGTAGGTTATTACTGGAATAACTTGTTGCGGCAGCAATCCACGAGGACATTGCGCCTGCTTCATTAATCCCCTCTTCAAGGATTTGCCCTTTCTTGTCTTCTCGATAATACATCAATTGATCGGAATCAACAGGCTCATATAGTTGTCCGACACTGGAGTAAATTCCAATCTGCCTGAACATTCCTTCCATTCCAAAGGTTCTTGCCTCATCTGGAATTATTGGAACAATATTTTTACTGATATTTTTATCTTTAAGTAACTGATTTAAAACTCTAACAAATGCCATGGTGGTTGAAATTTCTCGACCGTTTGAGCCTTTGATCATTGCGTCAAAACTTTTTAGTGCAGGCACTGGCAAAGATTCTGATTCTTTTCTACGAGCAGGTAAATAACCACCTAATGCACCTCGACGTTCGCGCATATACTTAATTTCAGGACTATCTTCACCCGGGTGATAAAATGGTGTTGACTCTAGATCTTTGTCTTCAATCGGCACATTAAAACGGTTTCTAAAATGTTTTAACGCATCCAAGTTCATTTTTTTAACTTGGTGAGAAATGTTTTTGCCTTCGCCACTTTCTCCCATCCCGTAACCTTTTACGGTTTTCGCTAAAATTACGGTTGGTTGCCCTTCATGATGAACTGCAGCATGGTATGCGGCGTAAACTTTAGTGGGATCGTGGCCCCCTCTGTTTAATCGCCATACATCAGCATCAGACATGTTGGCCACCATTTCTAATACTGCTGGATCTTTTCCGAAGAAATTATCTCGAGTAAATTTACCACCCTTTGATTTATAGTTTTGGTATTCACCGTCCACCGTTTCTTCCATGATTTTTAATAATTTACCCTCAGTATCACGCGCAAGTAACGGATCCCAATATTGCCCCCAAATAACTTTAATGACATTCCAACCTGCGCCACGGAATACGCCTTCTAACTCTTGAATAATCTTACCGTTTCCACGAACTGGTCCATCTAACCTTTGTAAATTACAGTTGATAACAAAAACAAGGTTATCCAATTTTTCGCGACCTGCTAATGAAATTGCACCCAATGATTCTGGCTCATCACATTCACCATCTCCCATGTAAGCCCATACTTTACGAGATTTTGTTTCAGCCAATTCACGGTTATGGAGATATTTTAAAAAGCGTGCTTGATAAATTGCTTGAATCGGCCCGAGTCCCATAGAGACCGTTGGGAACTGCCAAAAATCAGGCATAAGCCATGGGTGTGGATACGACGATAAGCCTTCACCATCCACCTCTTGACGAAAGTTCTTCATCTGATCTTCACTAATACGTCCTTCTAAAAACGCTCTGGCATAAATCCCGGGAGATGAATGACCTTGGAAATAAACCAAATCACCTTCTTGTGAGTCATTAGTTGCTTTAAAGAAATGATTAAACCCAACATCGTATAAAGTAGCGGAAGAGGCAAAGCTAGAAAGATGACCACCAAGTTCTTTATCTTTTTTACTTGCCTGAAGTACAAGAGCAATCGCATTCCAACGAATGATTGAACGTAATCTTTGCTCCATGGCTAAATCACCTGGGATGCGTGCTTCTTTCGAGGTCGGAATAGTATTAAGGTAAGCCGTGGTTGCTTTGTATGGTAAGTGAGCTCCAGATCGACGTGCCATGTCTATTAATTTTTCTAATAAAAAATGAGCTCTGTCAGTTCCTTCCTCTTCAAGTACAGCTTCAAGCGCTTCTAGCCATTCTTGAGTTTCAACTGGATCAAGATCTTGTTCTTTTAATTGGGTCATTGAATGATTCCTTGAAAATACGTGTAGATCCCTTGAGTATAGCAGTCAGAAACAAACTTGCTGGTTATATACAAGACGTCATCACTAGTAGTTTCGCTAGAATATACCAATAAAACACTAACAACTCAAATATTAGCCACGCTAACATTGTTTTGGTAATTTTATTTGTGAATAAAATATCGCAATTAACTTACATTTTGAATTAGTTTTTTAATAATTTAATACTAGAGATATTTAATTTGCATGGCTAATTATATTAGATTTTTGCTTAACATCCATTGGTAGCAGTCTTCTAACATTTTGGCGATTGGAATTGACGAATTATAGGCTAGTTCTTTTTGCGCTTTTTCACTACTCACTCTCAGTTGTTCACTAACGATAAGTACTTTTTCAGGCGTCATATCTGGCTCTTTACCAGTAAATTTTGCAATAAAGATAGATAAACTAGCAACAACTTTTAATACCCATTGGGGCATCGTTTTTTGTGGGACTTTTTTATTCAGTAACCTTCCTATTTCAGTGACAAATTCCAAGAAAGAAGCATCTGCACCGGACAAAATATAGTTTTCTCCGGTTTTACCTTTAACCGCTGCTTGCAGATGCGCTTTTGCAATTTCTTTAATATGGCAAAAACTACCATAACCAGGCGGGATACCCGGTAGCTTATCATTGGCAACCATAGTTAACATTTGAGACCAGTTGTGTGAATCCCAAGGCCCAACCAAATGACAAGGGTTTAGAATAACGGCATCTAAACCTTTATCTTTAACCGCACTCTTAACTAGTCGTTCTGAAAGCAATTTAGTCCGATAATAATTTGCAAAGCATTGATCACCGAGTTGTTCAGATTCCTCAGTGATCACATGATCATCATGTAACCCATAAGCCGCAATACTCGAAGTATGAATAAAACGTTTGGCTTGTTTGGCAAGTGCCACTTCAATCATGTTTGCAGTTCCATCAATATTAATTGCTGTCTGCTGTTTATTTTTAGCTGCCCACATACTAGTATCTGCGGCAATATGAAATATCCAGTCCACATTTTCCGGACACGCAGACTCTAGTGACTTAATATCCAAAACATCACCCAGCTCCCAGTTAATAGACATGTCCTTAAATGCTGAAATATCTGAGGTGGCGCGCTTAATAGCAGTGATCTGATGTCCTGCATTAACGAGAAGATGGACTAAATTTGTACCTAAAAAACCTGTGGCGCCCGTGATAAAAATATTCATTGTCAATACCGTTTGTACGAAGCTAAACTTTGATCCTAATAAATATGGAAAGATACCCTAGCATTAAACAAGCTCAAAAACCAAGACAAATAGAGTCCACACACCGAGCGTTCATCATAAAACCTTGCTAAATAAAATAAGTTTAGCTCTAAAAACACTTTGGATAAATGCGCCGTAAAACGGTATAGTTGCCTCCTAATAAAACATTGAATTTTTAACTGTTACTTTATGTCGAACATTACCAAAAATAGCGCTGAAACCCCGCGAAAAATATTAGTTACTAGCGCCCTGCCCTATGCAAACGGCCCCATTCATATCGGTCATATGCTTGAATACGTCCAGACCGATATTTGGGCAAGATTCCAACGACTGATTGGTAATGAATGTTATTACGTTTGTGCGGACGACACTCATGGGACGCCAATTATGCTGAGTGCTCAGCGTCAAGGTATCACTCCCGAGGAATTAATTGCTAAAAGCCATGATGATCATGCTAATGATTTTAAAGCTTTCCATATTGCTTTTGACAATTTTCACTCCACTCATAGTGAAGAAAACAAACAACTCACTGAAAAAATTTATTTAGCGCTAAAAGATAAAGGCCATATTTCTAAAAGAACCATCGATCAACTTTTTGATCCAGAAAAGGAGATGTTTTTACCTGATCGCTTTGTAAAAGGTGAATGTCCAAAATGCGGTTCAGAAGATCAGTATGGTGATAACTGTGATGTGTGTAGTGCAACTTACAGTCCAACCGAATTGAAAAATCCAGTTTCGGCTGTTTCTGGTGCAACACCAGTGTTAAAAAAATCAGATCACTTTTTTGTTAAACTTCAAAACTTTGAATCACTCCTAAAAGATTGGTTAGATAAAGGCGTGAGTAAACAAATAGCTAATAAACTAGATGAATGGCTTTCAATCGGTTTACAAGAGTGGGATATCTCTAGAGATGCCCCTTATTTTGGTTACGA
>JBMYPE010000151.1:0-5256 GCA_049600015.1 Kangiellaceae bacterium | reverse complement strand
AGCATTTGTTAATGATCCGGGAACAACGTTTGGGTACTCCGGCATAGGGTTTTATATTTTAGCTAAATTTCTGGAAGAAAAAATGTCTTCAACATTTCCTCATTTAGTGCAAGAAATTATTTTCAAGCCTCTTAATATGAAAAACTCTTCAATTGTTATTGAATCTTGGTTTGAGAATCACCGCCCTATCCCTGTTGATAGTGATGGAAAATATATGAAACCTTACGACTTAAATATAGGATATTGGAATCCCGCTGATGAATTACATATTTCAGTTGAAGATTATTCGAAGTTTCTAATTAGTTCAATGAACAACGAAGGTTTAACAAAAGAGTTGATAGATGAAAGAGAAAAGGTGTTATCTGATTTAACTAACGATCCTATTTTTGGTACTGATGAAAGCACTAAAGATATTTTTTATCCACCATCTTATGGATACGGATTAGGTTGGATGGTTTTTGACTATGGTGACGGAAATAAAAATATACAACACGGGGGGAACGACAAAGGTGAAGCCGCAATGGGCTATTTTCATACAAAATCTAAGAATGGTTTAATTGTTTTTCTCAATGGTGGAAACGGCGCTTTTATGCTACCAAAAATAGTAGAACTATTGGATGAAGAGCAAAAATATACTTCAGTATATAATTATATTTTTGAAAAATTCTACTCTAATTAATTTGAAATCATCAATCGCGAAGAAAACCTAATATAGCAGAATTACAGCCAACCATTTTGATGCGCTGTTCTCGCTGCTTCAATTCGATTTTTAGCATTTAGTTTACTTGCGGCGGATGACAAATAGTTTCTAACTGTGCCGGAAGATAGGTGAAGTTTTTTTGCAATTTGTTCTGTTGTGTCTCCATCTTTCGCTAACCTGAGTGCCTGTCTTTCTTTTTCCGTAAGGGGATCTAATTCCATCCACGCATCTTGCATTAATTCTGCAGCGATTGATTTGCCACCTTGTGCAATGTGCCTAATGGCATTTAATAACTCTTCCGAAGGAGAATCTTTTAGGAGGTAACCTTTAACACCCGCATCCATTGCTCTACGTAAATAACCAGATCGAGAAAATGTTGTTAATATAATTGTTTTAGTCTTTAAGTCTCTTTTCTGGATTTCTTGAACAAGTTCTATGCCAGTTAACTTTGGCATTTCTATATCGGTTAATAAAATATCAATTATTGGATTCTCTTTATTAGTTAAAAAAGATAAAGCATCTTCTCCATTCTTTGATTGGTGTATAACATTAATGTCTTCTTCTAAATCAAGAAGTGCTGCTAAAGTGGTTAATAGCATTGCTTGATCTTCTGCTATTAATAAATTGATCATTGTTTGCTACCTTGCGGTATTAAAATTGTAAACTGACTACCTTGTTTACTAAAAAACTCTAAAGTACCTAGTAACTTTTCCACCCTCTCCTGAATGCCCTTTAAACCGAATCCATTTGAATTGAGTGTTTGTTGATCGTTTCCAAAACCAATTCCGTTATCCTTTAGTTTGAAAACTATTTGCTTGTTTGATTCGGTGATATGGCAATTAGCTTGGGATGCTTTTGAGTGTTTTAAAATATTGGTCACGAGTTCTTTCAAGATAATTGCCAACTCTTTGTTTGTCGAGTTCTTAATATCAATGGCGTCAAACTGATAATTAAAATGAATGTCATTGCTTTCTAAAACGTATTTGGCATGCGCTAATTCGGTATTAAGATCGCTCGTTCTATATCCTGTTACTACTTCTCTCACTTGCTTTAGCGCATCTCGAGAAATAGTTTCTAATTCCCTTATTTCATTTTTTGCTTTTAATTGATCTTTCTCAATTAGTTTTCCGGCTAACTCGGCTTTTAAAGTGATGACTGAAAAGGTGTGTCCTATTAAATCATGCAGATCTCTTGCTATTCTCTCTCGTTCAGATATTTTTGCTAAGTGTTTTACTTCTTGTTGACTGAGTATCAGTTCTTTTCGTTTTATATCAATATCATGCTGATAAATATTAATACCACCTATCATAAAACTAAATACAATTGCTGGAATGTAAAAAAAGGAATTTAACTCAAAAAACCAAGAATACACACCAACCCATATTGCAATAAACACCAACCAAATAAATGCCTTTTTAGCCGTACCTAAACGACAACAAAATGCAGCTGCATAAACATAAAATACGCTTGCGCCTACTGTTAATTGAGCCAGCAAACTTCCAATAATTAGTATTGCTAGCACGTTCCATTTTAATTGTTTGTTAGATGCCCAGAAGCCATTAAAATAAACAATTAAAAATAAAGCCGTGCCAATGGCTGCATATAAATAACTGTATTCAATAGGGTGATAGGCAGCTAGGCTAATGAAAAATATAAATAAGTAAAGCAACCAAATATAGGGTGCGTAACGCATATCACCCGGTGGAGGTGATTGCGGGAGTAAAAAACTATCTATTTTCTTTAAAAGCCTTTTCATGATTTGTAATTTTTAAACCAATTGTTATATGGATGTTAATTCAGTTTATTGAACGTTAATATCATCAATAGAAAAATCAAACGAGCCTAATCTTTTATTTACCACTATGGAAATATTAACTACATTGGACAAATTGGATTGACCGAATTTTTCTAATTCAATATGGTATTCACGCCACTCATTTGTCAAGGTTACGGTCTGTTCCAATGGTTGAAAGCTTCCCTGTAGAAATAGTAACACAGATAAATCCAACCTTCCTGAGCTTGATTGAATGTTCGTTTTTGCTGAAAAAGAGAGTACTTGTAATTGACTAAAATCTGCGCCCTTCTGCATTGATTTAGTGGGCAAATGAGCAATACCGCTCCATGGGAACATAAATTTTTTCTTTAACTCGCCGCTCACATTTAGATATTGATTGCCCTCTGGATTTGTTTTTAAATCGAGCAATACGGTTGATTCGCCACCTGCGACTTGATCGCTTGATTTTACTATTCCTATATCGGCTGGTTTTACATTCGTAGCCTTATTAAAATCAGCAATAATGTGCGGTTTGATTTCAATATTTGAATTGCTTGCAGTAGCGTTTTTGCGTTTGACCCATTGACCATGCTTCCAAATATGTAGAATTTTTAAGCTCTCACTAATATCATCAAACGGGTTTCCATCTATTAAAATCAATGTGGCTGGTGCATTCGGTTTTAGTGTGCCTCGGTTGCCAATTAGAAAGTACTTTCTTGCAGCTCCGGTGGCGGCATGGATAGCCTCCTCATTACTTAACCCCGCTTTAACCAAAAAGAATAATTCTCTATGTAAGCTTGCGCCATGGGTAGTTCCAGGATTTGGCGCATCCGTACCGGCTAATACAGATACACCACTTTGTGCGAGTTTATTCACGCTCGTCAGAGCGTTTTGAAAACCTTGTTTAGGAATATTAAAATTTGGAAATTTCGACTTGAGTTGTTGTTTTTGAATTTGGTTTAAATAACGTTGAATGGATGGCTGTTTTGAGAATTCTTCTCCATCAGTTTGTTGAGTTAGTGCTGCTTGAACTAACAATGTAGGAATAATAAAAGCATTTTTCTTTATCATTAATTCGATAAATTGATCATCCACTATTTTATCCATAAAACTATGCACAATACCATCAGCGCCTAGCTCAATTGCATGGTGAGCAGAAAGTAGATTATCAACATGAACCACCAGCAATAGATTATGTTTGTGTGCTTGGATGATGAGTTCTGCCAATACTTCATAACTAATGGATGGAAAATGTTGTAACTTAGATTCTTTTGCATTGTAGACAGCTTTAATGTAATCAGCGCCTTGGCTTATGCGATCTTTTACAAACTGTTCAACTTGTTTTGGGTTGTCTAAAGTAGGAATATCAAAACCATATTCCGTACCGTGTCCCCCTTTCGTGGTTGCTAAAATGGTGGCAGAGAAAAGATCAGCTGCGTTATGATTTGATTGTTCATCACGTTTGGTTTGGTGCTGATTGGCAAACTCTGGCATGGTGAACATATCGAGTTCTGTGGTGACGCCAAAATTAATGGCATCGTTCAATGCTGTGCCATAAGCATGAGTGTGAGCATCCACTAAACCCGGTAAGATAGTTTTGTTGCGGCCGTCTATTTCTGGTATTCCTTCTAGGTCGGTTTTTTCTGATAGCTTTATGTTTTTACTGATAGAGTGAACTTTATTGTTCTTAACAAGAAAATCGACATCTTCAAAAAGTTTTTCACCATCATAAACTCTAGCACTGCGAATTATAAAACTTCCGCTAGGTATTTGGTTGGTTATTTGTTCACCTGTTTTGCTTTCTAATTTATTAATTTCTGGTTCGGGTAAAAGAAACAAGAAAATAACTATTGAGATGCAAGCAATGATAATTTTAGTTTTCATTTCTTTTTGTCCTTTTTGTTATACGCCTTTAAAGCCAATATCATAAAAAGTGCGGTATAGCTGAGCAAAACCCCTATATGAAGGAAGATGGGAGCACCGATATCCATATCCACTATTTTTAAAGTGAGTTGCGCTAAATGGTACGGAGGGAATATGTTTGCAAGTCCCTGCATAAATTCCGGCAAGAAATTAATTGGTAACCATAATCCAGATAGGAATCCCATGGGTAGATAAACTAAATTGACCGTCGCTGGCGCACTAGATGCTTTCAAAAATAAACCTAAGGTCATGCCTATTGCACAAAAAGGGAGTGAGCCCAACAGAAGTGTAGCCATCATTAAAATCCATTGTGAACGCAGCAATCTGACCTCACCAAAGATGGCACCTAAAGCAAATAACAAGACAATGATGACTAAAGAAAACAGTAAAGTGAGTACGACTCGAGAAACAATATAAGCTGATGCCGGCATTGGCGATATTTCCTTTAAATCAAACCAACCTTGACCTCGCTCAATTGCAATACCAACACCAAATGAAAATAATGCGGGGCCGATAATGCCAAATGTTGCATAAGTCGCCATTAAGTATGTTGGCATAGTCGCTTTATTCATCGAAAATAATATGCCAAAAAATACATAAAACATCAGTGGAAATAAAATAGTGGGAATACTAAATCCAGGCGTTCTAAATAATCTTAGTGTTTCTGTTTTTGCTTCCATAAAATAAATATTGGTTAAACTAGGCTTCATTGTTTTTCTCCGCAAAAGTTTCAGATGATTCGTTTTTGTTAAGCATTAAAAAAGCGTCTTCTAATGCTGCGCCTTTAACCGAAAGATCGGATATTTCTATATTGAGATCAAAAATTGATTTTAGCGTTGTCACCGGATTATCTGTTTGA
>JBMYPE010000150.1:0-5279 GCA_049600015.1 Kangiellaceae bacterium | reverse complement strand
TACGCTTTCGGATATAAGTCAATGAATTAAGGATAATTAGCCAGCCAAACGGTTAACTGGCAGATGTTGTTTTATCACAGCCTAATTTTTGATGGTTGCAATTGAATCTCGAGAAATAAATTCTGGCTCGAAGAGGTGTTGAATCGAAGGGGTTTCTTGCATATACACATTCTGTAAAACCCAATTCGCGGTTGCGGTGGCCATTCGTCCTAGAGGGTAATGGACAGTCGATAATTTTGGGTAAAGGTGGTTGGCAAAAATGACATTGTCAAATCCAACTATGGATAGATCCGCCGGTAAATCTAAACCCTTTTCTCTCGCTTTTGTCATCGCTCCAGATGCCATATTATCATTCGCACATACTAACCCTGTAAAATGTTCAGATTGTTTTAATAGAAATTCTAACCCCTTTTCTCCACCAGTTTCGGCGTAGTCACCTTCATAAAATAGCGTGTCGGAAAACTCAATATGATGTTCATCTAATGCTCGCTTATATCCGTTAAAACGATCGCTTGCATCAGTTTTCCATAAGGGGCCTGCTATATAAGCCGTTTGACGATGTCCTTTATCTAATAGCGCTTTTGCAGAAACATAGCCGCCAATTTCATTATCTAATCGTATACAGCGATCGGCTATTTCTGGGATGTAACGATTGATCAAGACAATAGGCGTAGAACCTTTGGATAACTCGACTAAATATTCATCTGATACAGATTCAACGTGTAAAATTAGAGCATCACAACACCTACTAATTAAAAACTCAATGCCGTCAATTTCTTCTGCTTGTTTACTATGGCTTGCAGCAATAATGACGTGCTTGTCGGATGCTCTCAATTTTTCCTCTATGCCGCTCATCATTTGGCTATAGAATAAGCCATTCAATTCGGAGACCAGAATTCCGACACTATTAGAACGGTTAGAAGCTAAAGACTGTGCAATGGTATTGGGTCTGTACCCTAACTCCTTCATGGCGGAAAGAACTTTTTGTCTGGTGGCATCACTCACTCGAGCGTTTTTATTGACTACTCTAGAAACAGTCGCGAGAGACACACCCGCCAATTCTGAAACTTGATATATGGTCGCCATAGCGTTCCTAATTAATTAGACAGATTTAGCATTTTATTAAGCGACTAACCTTATCACAAACAGTTTTAATTTATTAAGAAGTCGCATTTAGTTCTTCATTTATTTGTGATACTTTTTGGTTATCTAGTTTATACCAGCGCATAATGAACGCAACTAAAAGAGAACCTATTGCAGGGTATAAAGTAAATGACAATAAAATGCCATGTAACGTATGTGAGGATTGTTCACTATCCGCTTGATAACCATAATATGCGAGCGCCCATCCTGCTAACGCCCCTCCAAAAGCAACACCCAATTTAATAAAAAAGACGACCGCAGAATAAACCATGCCAGTGATTCGTATTCCGGTTTTCCAATGACCGTAATCGATAGTGTCTGCCATTTTAGCCCACAACAATGGTGTCGCCATTTGTAAGAAAAAACTCCAAAGAAAAAACAATACAAAAGCCAAAATTAGCTGGTCGCCTGCAACAAAATAACTCACGATACAAATTAATGCTGATATGGTCTGGAGTACGATATAAGCCTTAATTTTACAGACTCGTTTGGCTACAAATTGTGAAAGCGAACAACCTAAAATACTCGCAACCATGCCTAAGGTAAGAAAAAGGGTGACAGAATCTGGCTGTCCTAGAAAATCCCGTACATAATAAATAGCTAAAGATGCTCGTAAAACTTGGCCGGTCAATAAAAATAATCCCGCTATGCATAAGATGCGCCACTGATCATTTTGCCAAAGAGATTTTAAATCTTGTGTGAAGCTAGAGCTTTGTTCTTTTGGCGGTGATATGCGTTCTTTTGTACCTGCAAAGCATAAGAAAAACAAAATCGCTCCAAAGATACTCATAATAACCATAGCGAGTTGATATCCTTTCGCTTTATCTTCACCTCCTAACCACTCGACTAAGGGTAAAGTTAAAGCCGCCACTAAGAGTCCACCTAACATACCAAATACAAAACGATAAGATTGCACCGAAACTCTTTCTTGAGGATCAGCAGTTAATACTCCGCCTAAAGCCGAATAAGGTATGTTGATAGCGGTATAAGCGATCATCAACAAAGCATAAGTCAGGACTACAAAAATCACTTTACCTGTTTCAGATAATTCTGGTGTGGTAAATGCGAGAATACTGATTAGAGCAAAAGGAATCGCCAACCATAATAGATAAGGACGAAACTGCCCCCACCGAGAATGAGTGCGATCGCAAACAGCTCCCATCAATGGATCAGTAATAGCGTCTAAAATTCTAACTGCTAAAAACATAGTTCCGACAATCGCGGGGGAAATTCCAACGACATCAGTATAAAAAACTAACAAAAACATCATGACAGATTGAAATATGATGTTGCTGGCTGTGTCACCTAATCCATAGGCTATTTTTTCTTTGATTTGAATCATGATTTACAAGTCCTAATGCTAGTGCTTAAATTCATTTACTCGCTGCCAAATCAAAAATCATTTTACATATTTTGGTTAAAATGAGATCTTACACATGAAAGCGCTTACAAAAATGTAAGGGATTTCGAAATTAAGATCAACTAGAAATTAAAAAACAGTTTACATCCTTCAAGAAAGCGCTTACATTACGAAGAGATATTCTAACAATACTTAAACAAATAAGTGATTTACACATAGTTAGAAATACATTAATAATCGATTCTTTACTAAGAGGATATCCATGAGCGATGGCATATTAAATCAAACCTCCCCGGAGGATAAAATACCGCTGAGTCAAATGCTTGCGTTTGGTGCGGGAGGTTTATCGAATCAATTATTTAATGCTGCAATCGCTGTATTTTTGGCTGTGTTAGTCGTTGGCATAAAGATGGATCCAATGTTAGCGGGAATAGTTGCCGCTGCTCCGAGAGTTCTGGATGCCATCACTGATCCATTTATGGGATTTATTTCGGATAACACCCAATCTAGATGGGGCAGAAGAAAACCTTTTATTTTTGTTGGTGCTTTAATATCCGGCGTATTTTATGCGCTCATGTGGCAGCTCTACCCAGAAGACTCTGAATCGCTTACATTCTGGTATTGTTTAACCATGTCATTTTGTTTTTATTTAGGCTTTACTATATTTTCGGTGCCATTGTTTGCGATGGGATATGAGATGACTCCAGATTACCACGAGAGAACCCGTCTCATGGCTGTCTCTCAATGGATAGGTCAACTAGCTTGGGTAATTGCACCAACTTTTTGGATTATTATTATGGGTGAAGACTTTTACCCAAGTGCCGATGTAGGTATGCGTCACTTTTCAATTATTGTAGCCATTACCTGTACTATTCTGGCGTTAATGCCAGCTTTGTTTTGTAAAGAGCGCCCTCTTCCTGCTAGTACGGTTTTAATCGATCTTTCATTAAGCTCTATAAAAGAAAACTTCAAGTCCTTTTTAACTGGCGTCATAGATACCATGAAATGTCGTCCTTTTATTCTATTGTGTGTTGCGACTTTCTTAGTTTATAACGGCTACATGGTGATCACGAGTTTCCAATATATCCTTAATGTCCATTTACTTTTTGCCGGTGACGTTGCCGCAGCAGGCTATTATCCAACACTCTATGGGATTATTGGCGCGTTAGCAACCTGCTTTCTAGTCATACCGATTGTCGCTTTTATGGCTCGAAAAATAGGTAAAAATCGAACTTTCACAATTGTCATGTCAGTCGCAATAGTCGGTTACTTACTAAAATGGGTTGGTTGGAACACTCAACACCCTTGGATGCAGTTTATCCCATTACCACTGACATCTTTTGGAATAGGTGGGTTATTCACGTTAATGCTATCAATGACCGCTGACGTATGTGCGTTAGATCGTTTGCAAAGTAATAAACAACGAGAAGGTATGTTTTCCGCGGTTTATTGGTGGTTTGTGAAAGTGGGATTTGGATTGGCCGGCTTAATCAGTGGTTTTATTCTCACGGGAATCGGATTTGATGGTAATCTTGAATCTCAATCAGCTCATACACTATCGCAATTGCGCATCGCTGATGCAGTCATCCCAGCTTTTACCACTTTATTAGCGGTGATTGTTATGCGAAAGTACGACATGAATGAAGAGAAATGTCTTGAGATCAGACAAAAGATAGAAAAACGAGAGCTGGCGAATAGCTAATCAATCTAGTCGCCAAACGCCTCACATGCTAATCTAATCTCGGCATTAAACTAACTTCTATTTTGACGACGTCTCCGGTTTTATTAAATATAGCCTTTGACGTCTCCCTATCAATCACGTTGCCCACTAGCTTAACTTTTGTCCCATCTTGCTTGGTAATGCTTATGCCAATCTCTTTTGACAAAGTATAAATCACTGGCACCTGACAATAGGTGAATCCAAGCTGCCCTTCCATTAATGTCAAGCACTGACTCTCCCCATGAATGTCAAAATAATTCATCTTCGATGATTTAAGCAAAAATTCGGATTTTCTTAAAATGATAGGATTCATTTTAATTTTCCCATCAGCCACATCGATGCCTAGCTCAAATAAACGAGTGATCACTTCTTCTTTTACCTGTCCGGTCATGCCTGGTTGTTTTGCACCTGAATAGCCTGGCGTGTGAGAATAAGGATCGGGCGGAAATGCGCCATAAGACAGCGGCGTTTTATTAAATCCTATGCCAGCTCTAATATCATAATAAAGATCTACTAACCTTCCAATGGTCTTTTCGTCTTGATTTGAATTGATGGCTCTCTGATAACATTCTAATGCTGCGAGTAACAACTTAGAAACCATGTGCCAATAGATGGAGCCTAACCCCTCATAGGCATACATTGCTCCCGAGCGACCGGTGAAGGCTTTGTGGTTAAAAATACTTTCAAAAATATCACAGACTAACTCTTTGTCTTGATCCACTAATTCGGAGTAGCCAGTTTCTCGTAAGTGTTGCAAAGTGTCTTTCACACTATCCACGTTATTAAATTGTCCATTAAAATGAAGACCGCCCTGATTATCTCGCTCTACTAACTGGCTGTTGTTGTTATTCAATAAAGTCTCGAATAACTCCGATTTTTTAGCACTCTCTTTCGGTATCACATTCTTGTCAACAAAACGAGTTAACTGACGATCGGGGTAGAGTAAATAACTATGCTGATCAGAAGTATAAAGAGCTGAATTACGTAGAGCTGTTAATACTTCAATTGATTGCTCAGCAGTTAAATAGCCTGAACTAAGCACAGAAACTTGACCTT
>JBMYPE010000149.1:0-5285 GCA_049600015.1 Kangiellaceae bacterium | reverse complement strand
AAATCCTTTGTTAATCAAATTATTAATGACGGGCTTTAACACATCTCTATCTTCTGTTCCTAGTAATCCGTCCTCCCCAGCATGAGGATTAATGCCGCAAATAGCGATTTTCGGCTTACTTAAGCCAATCGAATTAAAACTAGCATCAATTACTCTAACTATCTCGTTTAATAAACTTGGGGTAATCTCATTACTCACTTTAGATAGTGGGATGTGTGTAGTTGCTAACGCCATGCGCAAATTTTTTGTCGCTAACATCATCACGACTTTGTTAATTTTTGCTTGCTCAGCAAAAAATTCTGTGTGTCCCAAAAACGAAGATTCAATTTGATTGATATTTGCTTTGTGCACGGGTGCTGTAACAATCGCTTTAACTTTTCCTAATAGAGCTAACTCACTCGCTCTGTTCAAAATTCTTAAGACTGTTTTAGCATTTTTATTGGATAACATTCCACGCGTGACTTTTTCTTGTAACGGAATATGTTCTATAAATAATTTGGATGGTTTATGCAAAATAACTGACTTTTCCCAGTCGATCTCTTCCAGCTCCAACGGAAACCCTAATTCTGAAGCAAGTTTGACTAGATAGTTGGCGTCCCCAAGCAGGATCAATTGAGCATTAAAATTTAGTTGTGCTAATTTGATGACTAACTCGGGGCCTACTCCAGCAGGATCTCCCATTGTGATGACGACTCTTGAAAGGCTTAGATTAGAATTAAAATGGTTAGGCATTTTGGAAAGCGAATGATTGCTGTATCTATTTTAATTATATACCCACCTCAACTCCATGTATCTAATTAGATGGGGATTTAGTCAACAATTAGCACACAGCTCTTAGTTAAGTATCACTTATTATTTTAATGTGCGCTTTTTCTTTTAGTTCACTGATCCATGTCTGAGATTCTTCCTCAAACTTACGGTTGGATAAAATTTGAAACGCTCGTTCTCTCTTCTTGTCTTCTGTTTGATCTTGATCACGCCTGCCCATCACTTCAATTAAATGATACCCAAATTCCGTTTTTACTGGCTCGCTCAGTTCGCCAACCGCCAAAGCATCCATTGCTTGTTCAAATTCTGGTACAAAGGTTCCAGGATCAACCCAAGACATATCTCCACCTTGCGAAGCGTTGGATTTGTCATCAGAAATCTCTATCGCTAAATCTTCAAAAGTTTCACCTTTTTCTATTCGGTCTTTAGCAAGCTTTATCTTATCTAGAGCTTGAGCATCACTTGTTATTGCATTGGGTGAAACTAAAATGTGGCGCACGTGAGTTTGCACGACTACTTTTGTTTCGAAACCACCTTTTTTGTCCTTCAAGTATATTATGTGTAAACCACTACCACTTCTTAAAGGTTCACTAACATCGTTTACATTCATATTCTTAACCGTTCCAGCGAATAAGTTTGGCAATTGGCTTAAAGGTCTCCATCCCCAATCTCCACCTTCCAGAGACTTCTGACCATTGGAAAACGCGATAGCAAACTCTTCAAAGTTTGACCCACCTCTTAATGCCGCTACTATTTCTTTCGCTTGCTCTCTCTTTGCAGTAACTACTTCTGGGCTAGCGCCTTCGGGCATAGCTAATAATATGTGACCTATGTGGTATTGCAATTTGCTCTCGCCTTCTTTATCCATTAGAGCAACAATATTATCGATCTCTTTTTCACTAACTTGTATTCGTCTTTGTACCATTCCATTTCTTACACGAGAAATCATTATTTCATTGCGCATATCCTCAGAGAATATGGGCCAAGGGGTCCCTTCACTTTCAACCGATTGTTTCAATTGAGCCAATGAAACATTATTGCCTTCTGCAATTCTTTCAATTGTTGCAGTCAGTTCTCTATCACTGATACGGACACCGACTCGTTTTGCCATATCAAGTTGTAATGTTTCAATGATTAATCTTTCCAAAACTTGCTTTCTTAATATTTCCTTGGAAGGCACAGTTTGATTTCGTTGTTGTATTTGCTTGATGATAGCGTTTGAGCGTCTTACAAGCTCACTTTCTAAAACAACATCTCCATCTACAATCGCCACTATGCGATCAAGCATTTTAACTTCAGCCATTAAGGAGAATGAACTTAAAAACATTAAGATCGTGATTGTGAATAATTTAACAATCGTTTGTTTTACATCGTTTTTTTGGACTTTTATCATTTTCATAAATACTTCTTTCATTGCTCAAATTACAGCTCGTTCAAGCTGATTACAAAATCGATAGGCGGCTAAACTGACTAGCTTACTATCTGTCTCTGTTTAAAAATTTCTAATGCTATTGCTAATCAATTTAGCAACACCACTACTTTTAGGCGACTTTTGCCCCAAAATAATATCAAAATCTAATCTTACACTATTTTCAAATTCATTAGCTAACCCCTGGCTAGAGTCTATTTCAATGGGGTTTCCAAAAGCGTCAAGTCTAACATCTAAATAACGTCGGGAAACTAAACTAACCGCCCAACAGCATGATTTATACTCAACACCAAATAAAGTTTCAATAGTACGGTTATTTTTTAAATCATTATACCATTTGCCTACCACTCTCCATTGCTCATTCACTGGCCAGAGAAAAGATAGATCAAGCTCTTCACTTGAATTGCCGAACTCATTTCTTAGTCGGTGGCTTAAATTGACAACGTGATTGGCGATGGGTTCATATTTTATCCGACTTCTCGCCTTTCTAGTACCTTGTCTCTGCCCTTCGCTTTCGTCACTATCATCCCATTCAATGTAGCTTGCAAGCTCCAACTTAGAACTTGCTCTATAGGAAAACTCAGCCAATAGCGCTGATTGCTCTATTCTATTGTTATCTAGTTGCTGTATATCTGACTGGCTGTTTGAGGATGTAATAACATTATTTTGTTGACCAGCTTCTGTTTGAGTAGGTGTTACTTCTTGATTTAGATTGTCTTGGGTTAAAAGAGTGACATGCCGTCTTTCAAAAAAGTACTTTCGTCCAATGGAAAAGGAAGCTATTTCCCTTCCACTCGTATTATCTGTAAAGCGATTAGTTATTGCTAACGCGATATGATTGGTATCACCGATTCGATCATTGCCAGAAAATCGATTTGCTCGCCACAACTGATTAAAATTAAAGTCTGGTAATCGGGTATCAAAATTATTAATCTGAGATTGATCTTTGTATGGAATATATGCGTAGAAAATTCTGGGTTCTAAGGTGTGAGTTATGACTTGTGTGTTTGTATTAGTTAACAAATTTTGCGTATAGGGATTAGCTTCTGAGCTTGCTTCCTCAGTTGAGCGTTTTTTTACAGTAAACTGTCGATCAAAAATTAGTCCTGTGTCAAAACTAAATATTGGTAGGCTACGGGACAAGCTAAGCTCAGAATCTGCTACGCCGATATTTTGAGCGAGATTCGTTTGAATAACATTATTACTTGCTCCACTTTGATTATTTAACCCAGCTTGCAAGGGATACTTCTGTTCATAGTGAGTGGTTTGAAAAGACAACTTAGGTGTCATCCATGAGTAGGCATTTCGCAATGGCATACTCACCGTCGGTTTTAAATTGAGTCTAATTCCGTGAGTTCTAGTTTTATCAGTATGGGTAAACTTGGCAAATTCACTATCAAACTCCCAAAATAAGCCAGTTTCAAGATCGAAATGCTCTGCTCTGCTGATTAAACTTGGTATTTTTCGATAAGGTTCTTGTCCAATCAATGACTGGGTAGATTCCAAAATAAGACTGTTCGACCATTTTTCTCCTACATAGGAAATATTTCCATAACTCTCCAACAGTGACTCGCTAGTATCTGAACTTTGATTGATTAAACCAGTACCTAAGTCTCTAAAATAATCTCTATCACTCACTTTACTGGCACTAATGGCGGCTGACCAATTTTTGTTCCAACGTGTTTTATTGTTAAATGCCACACCCCAGCGATCTTTTGATAAACCATAATTTCCATCGGCCAGTTCTGGATTTGACTGCAAAGATCCTCTAGCCAGAACATCATTCGATAACGCTTCTACAGCCAACCTATTTGATGTAAATTCCGTTAAGTATCTGTATTCTATGCCTAATTGATTACCTCTATTTCTGACATTTCTAGGAACAAAAGTCGCATCCATATTAGGCTTTATGTTCCAATAGATTGGCATTTTAACATCTAATCCATTACGGCTATTACGGCTAACATCTGGCATTAAGAATCCCGATTTTCGATTATCATCAATAGGGAAATTAAAATAAGGGAAATAAAAAATAGGAATATTTTTTATTTTAAACCACATTCCCCACGCCTCTGCCCAACCTTTCGAAGCATCTAAAGTGAGCTCATCTGCGGAAAACAACCAACTAGCGTCACCATTTGGGCAAGTGGTAAAAGTTAAGTTTTTAAGCGTACTTAGGTTTTGACTTTGATCGACTTCAATATTTTCAGCTTTCCCGTTTCCGTTAATGGTGAAATAACGGTAATCAACATCTGAAAGCGTCATGGTTTGAGAAACTCCATCACGATAAAAATCATTTGCTTGTAATAAAGACTCTTCTGTTTCTAACGTAATCTTCCCAATCGCTTGATCGACACCCGTTACTTTATTTCTAACTAATTCGTCCGCTTTTAATATGGAGCTTTCAGTGATCATACTCACATTGCCAGTTAACTTTATGAGTTCCTCATTATTTACTGGGATACCATCCGCTTTAATTGAAAATTTTTCCGTACTATACTGCTGCGTTTTATCCTCATATTTGTTGACTAATGACGAACTGATAGAGTTATTGGAGTCTGGTATTTTTGATAACGCCTGTTGTTGTGGATAAACACAACTCTCAAATGCGGAATAATCATAATTGATAGAGAGCGGAGAATCAGAATTTAAAGGAAAGCGAGATTCAAATAATTTAACTTCATCACCTTCCACAATATCTCTATCTTCCTCTTGAGATTCAGCAGCTGTGGTAGATAAAGAAATCATGAACAAACTAATCACAGCAAAGCCATGATTGAGTTGTTTTTGCGACTTATCCTGTAAATGCTTATTCTGCAACAAAAATTTCTCGGTCGATTAAGAAGTCATCAGCAGCTATGTCTCTCCTTGATCTAAGCAGCTTAAGTATAGGGCGGCATTTTACAAGAACTAGCCTTGAATGACCTCCGTTTTTTTGGCTCTATTAGCGCAAAAAGGTTCATTTTATTGAATTTTAGACCGTCTTAAACATCAGTCCATGAAACTGACCGCTAGATCAATAAGTTTGGTCACGGGTATTTTGCTAGATTTTATAAAGCGATTCCTCAATAATGGCACTCTATTTATT
>JBMYPE010000148.1:0-5286 GCA_049600015.1 Kangiellaceae bacterium | reverse complement strand
CGAGTGACCATCGAATTTTTTCGCAAAAGTGAGATATTGGGAATTGATAGAGGGTGATCATTATTTACATTCTCTTGTGGCTGATGTGATAATAAAAAAATTGCGAGTGTATTTTTAGTTAGTCCATAATATCCATAGCTTTACAATGGTCATTATACCTTTATTTTATAGTCGGATAGTAGAAGTAACGGGCATAGCGGTTTAAAATGCATCAGTTTTAAATTTAACTAACTTACCAACAAAGGAAATAATATGACTATTCAAGTAAACGATGCAGTTCCAAGTGCTACCGTTAAAGCGATTGTGGGTGGCGAAGCAAATGAAGTGAATACTAGTGAATTTTTTGCTAGTGGTAAAAGTGTAATATTTGGCTTGCCAGGTGCATTTACACCTACCTGCTCACAAGCACATTTGCCAGGGTTTGTTGTTAGTGCTGATGATATCAAAGCAAAAGGTGTTGATCGTATTGTTTGTATGTCTGTGAATGATGCATTTGTAATGGGAGCTTGGGGTAAATCAAGCAATGCAGACGCGCTAGTTATGTTAGCGGATGGTAATTGTGAGTTTTCTAAAGCATTGGGACTCGATTTTGATGGATCAGGATTTGGAATGGGACAACGTTGTAAGCGTTTTGCTGCAATCATTGATAACGGCACAGTCACTCATGTTTTTATCGAAGGCCCTGGTGAATTCGAAGTATCTTCTGCAGAAAATGTATTAAAGCACCTTTAATTTTAGAAAGACTTTTATTGGTTCCACGATGTTGGGCCTGAATTGAAGAAGTTCAGGCCTGATCATTTCTATCATTTAGTCTACAACTCTTATTTATATCACTCAATTATTCAGTTTCAATCCTACCTCTTCTCTTAAATATGAGATTAAATTTGCTAGTTGTAATTATTCAATTCCTTTAAAATCTAGTTCCTATAATATTTATATCCATGATATCAACTTGGGTTTTTGAGAATTCACATGACAATAAAAATTGGAATCAATGGTTTTGGGAGAATGGGGCGGTTAACACTGCGAGCCCTGATGGGTTCTGCTGGTTTTCATTCAGATAACTTTGTAGTTACCCAAATAAACGACCCCGCAGGTGATGCTAAAACATTTGCCCATCTGCTCAATTTTGATTCAGTTCATGGACGATGGATTTACGATGCGAGTTACATAGAAAGCAATGAAAAACAATCCATTGTTATTGACGGGCACGAAATTAGTTTTACTCAAAATAAATTAATAAATGAAACAAATTGGTCTGATTGTGACATAGTGATAGAAGCTTCAGGTCAATTTAAAACCAAAACCTCGTTAAGCGAATATTTAGATCTAGGTGTAAAAAGAGTGGTAGTAACTGCACCAGTGAAAGAAGAAGGTGTTTTGAATATTGTAATGGGAGTGAATCAACATTTGTATAATCACTCTCAACATTCAATCGTTACAGCTGCCTCTTGTACGACTAATTGTTTAGCGCCTGTGGTGAAAGTGTTGCATGAGAAAATAGGCATACGACATGGCTCCATGACGACCATACATGACATTACCAATACACAGGTTATTTTGGATTCTCCACACGCTGATTTAAGACGTTCGAGAGCCTGTGGTATGAGCTTAATACCCACGACAACTGGTTCAGCGACTGCGATTACACATATTTTTCCTGAGTTAAAAGGTAAATTAAATGGTCATGCGGTGAGAGTTCCTCTAGCTAATGCATCATTAACCGATTGTGTTTTTGAGTTAAATCGCGAAGTGACAATTGAAGAAATAAATCAGTTATTTAAGACTGCTTCTGAGTCTGAATTAAAAGGCGTTTTGGGATATGAAGAACGGCCGTTAGTTTCTATAGATTACCGAACTGATCCTCGGTCTAGTATTGTAGATGCATTATCCACAATGGTGGTTAATGCATCTCAATTGAAAGTTTATATTTGGTACGATAATGAATGGGGCTACGTTAATCGAACGGCAGAATTGGTTAATATGATTATCGCACAAGGTGTTTAATCTGTTTTGAATAAGTTAAAAATCAGTCGTCTCCAATCGTTACCTGAGTCTATTAAACAATATCTCTTAATCACCTTCAATTATTGGGCGTTTACCTTAACGGACGGCGCTTTAAGAATGTTGGTTTTGTTGTACTTTCATCAATTAGGTTATTCGCCGTTTCAACTCGCTTCACTTTTTATTTTCTACGAGTTTTTTGGAATGGTAACTAATGTGGTGGGAGGTTGGCTAGGCGCAAGAATTGGTCTTAACAAAACTATGAACATTGGATTAGGATTGCAGCTAATCGCTTTATCTATGTTACTTATTCCATCAGAGTGGATAACAGTGTTGTGGGTGATGTGCGCGCAAGCTATTTCGGGTGTCGCTAAAGATCTTAATAAAATGAGCGCAAAAAGCACGATTAAATTTTTAGTCGATAAGGAAAGCAAAGATCAATTATTCAAATGGGTCGCCGCTTTTACAGGATCAAAAAATACTTTAAAAGGTGTCGGTTTTTTCCTGGGAGGCTTTTTACTTAATTTCTTAGGTTTTTTTTCGGCTGTTTTGAGTATGGTGATGATGCTGGCACTGATTTGGTTGTTTAGTGTTGTCATGCTAAAAAAAGAGTTTGGAAAAGTTAAAAATAAACCAAAATTTTCTCAAATATTTTCTAACAATTCATCCCTGAATTTTTTATCCGTAGCTAGACTATTTTTATTTGCCGCCAGAGACGTTTGGTTTGTCATCGCTTTACCCGTTTATTTATCCAACGTATTTTCTTGGTCATTTACATCGATTGGAACCTTTATGGCATTTTGGATTATTGGATATGGAATTGTGCAGTCGGCTGCACCTAAGTTATTTAACAGTAAAACAAGTTACTCTCATATGGCAGGTAAGTGGGCGTTTGGGCTATCTGTTTTTACGATTTTTTTGACTTTCGCCCTTAATATTACTTCTTATGCCGAACCTACTTTAATGATTGGGCTGACAATATTTGGGATTATTTTTGCTATAAATTCGTCACTGCATAGCTTCTTGGTTGTTGATTTAGCTTCGCGGCAAGGTGTATCGATGGATGTTGGTTTTTATTATATGGCTAACGCATCAGGACGATTGATGGGGACTATACTGTCAGGCTATTTATATCAAAAGTATGGATTGGAGGCTTGCGTTGTTTTCTCAAGTGGTTTTTTGCTATTGGCAAGTGTTTTTGTTTTTAGAGTCAATCACGACCAAATTAAGTAAACCTTAAAACTCATCATTTAAGGTGTATCTCACCGCATCTCTTAAATCGACATAGTCGTATTCTGAAAGCCCTGTGAATTCTAATACTTTTTCTGAAATATTCTGCCATTCAAAATCCACATCGCATTGAGCCAGTTTTTCAGGAAGATTCACCATGTTTTCAGCCATTTTCAATACACATAACAAGGTCTTCAAGGTAGGGTTTTCGATGCTTTGGTCATCCAACACTCGATCAACGGAGTGATGGTACTTTACAGCCAGACATAGCACTTTTGGAAGATTCCAAACTCTAGCCACTCTATACCCTGCAGCAGCATGATGTACACCGAATGTTGAAAATTCTTCACTAGTGATGCGTCCGTCCTCTCGACTGTATGAGTATTCAATGATTTCTTGGTAATTCTCGTGTTTAAGCGCCATCAAAGGAATGCCGCAATTGTGAAATAGACCAAGGGTGTAGGAATCATCAGCCATCGCTAAGTTTAATTGTCTACAGATGGTTGAAGAAACAACCGCGACTGAGTAGGACAATTCCCAAAATAAAGAGAGATCCATTTTGGTTTCTAAACTTGTCATAGAGTTTTTTAATAACAAGGTTTTTAAAATAGCGACGACTCGATCCACGCCTAACATGACGACAGCTTGTGGAATTGAGGATATTTTAGTTTTAAGGCCAAAGGCAGCGGAATTGACGACTTTTATAACCGCGGCACTAATACCTAAGTCGGTTGAAATGACTTCTCCTATTTTTTCTAAATCGGCTTCGCATTGGGTCACTTCATCAATAATGCCGGGTTTTGGCGGAATATAAATTCCTGTGTCGGCGATCTCTTGAGATATCTTGTTGGTTGAACTATTGAGCATAAATTGAGATAAATAGGAGGTTGTAATTAAACTATAGCCTCTAAAATTACATTTTGTAGTAAAATTGCGAGTAATTATAGGCTTTCATCTTTGGTAACAAATTGTGAACTTGCGTAACAATCGTGGAAACCATCGGTCATACTAATTCATAGCCATTATTGTAAAAGAGAGCTTGAAATGAAGTTAAAAATATTTATATCAGTGTGCGGTATGTTAGGTGTTCTGCTTTTAGCAACTTTTGCAAAAACTGAATCTAAATCAATCGTTGGTGAAAATCGACACATAGAGACCACGCCGTCGAATCTAGTGGGGTTTGAGCAGGGTATGATCGCGCCACACTTTACATTAACACGCTTTGATGGAACTCAATTTAAATTGAGTGACTATCGGGGTAAAAAAGCGGTTTATTTGGCATTTTGGACGACTTGGTGCACTTACTGTATGAGAAAAATACCAAAACTTCAATCAGCACAAAAAATATTAGGTAAACAAATCGAAATTTTAGCAATAGACACTAGTGTAAAAGATACTATTGAAAAAGCACGCAAATTCCAAAAAGATAGAAATATCATCTACCCTTTAGCGTTTGATTTTGGTAAAAAGGTCACTGATTTATATAATGTATGGGGAACACCTACAGAATTTGTGATTGATATTAATGGTAGAATAATTCACCGAGATCATGTTCCCAATAATTTACCTGAACACCTAAGCAATTGGAATATGATTGATTATTCACAATCCGCTGATCAATTAATCGCAGAAAAAAACTGTGATAAGGATAAAAAACTTTGCTAAAACAAAATTCCGAAAAGAATATTCAAAAGCAACGGAGTCAAAAACTTGGCTCCACCAAACCCAGTCAAATCCACGCTCTTTCGTCAGGTTTAAATCGTCGAGCTTTTTTACGAAACTCTTCGGCTACTTTTTTGGTGGCTAGCTTAGCAGCTTGTAAACCCAATATTGAAAAAAGCAATCAAGAGCAGCCAAAAGAAAAACAGGCATCAACTAGCTCTCCATCAACAGATATTTTTGAATTCACGCAAGCGGAAAAGGAAGATTTACTTAAAGTACAAGAACATTTGTTTCCCAATGATGGAGATGGGCCTTCTGCGAAGGACATCAATGCTCTTGAATATTTACAATGGGCATTAACTGATCCAGATAATCAAGCAGACGGCGATG
>JBMYPE010000147.1:0-5336 GCA_049600015.1 Kangiellaceae bacterium | reverse complement strand
GACAGTCCAGCTGCCAGAGCGACTGCAATTGCAACTTTGCTCAGTTTGGTTTTCATTTGTTTTCCCCTGTTTTGGTCAAATTTTGACCATTTATAATTAGTTTGGCTAGTTGTTAGGTTAACCAATAGTTACTGCTTTTGTCATAGAAATACCTGTGATACATTATTGAATCTTGACTTTTTAGTCAAGTTAAAAAGTGAACTAATTTTTATCTTTTAATTCAGCTAGTTAAGTGTATGATTTAGGATTAATTATATATCAGTTAGAGAAGATGACGGATTACTAAAAAATAATTCGTGCATGTGGTTAATTAATAACCAATTTAAACGCTTTTTTGTACCAAAACTATATTTTAGGAAGCTCAAATGAAACACTTAGTTTTTTCCATTTTACTAACTCTTTCAACCAGTGTTTTAGCGTTAGGACAAACGGGGCATCGGGTCACTGGAGCAATTGCTGATAGACATATTTCACCTCACACTCAAAAACAAATTCAAAAAATTCTAGGTCATCAATCCTTGGCTGAAGTTTCTACCTACGCTGATGAAATGCGTTCTTCGCCGACTAGGTTTTGGCAAGAAACAGCTAGCCCATATCACTATGTAACCGTCCCAAAAGGAAAAACATACCAAGAAGTTGGCGCCCCCAAACAGGGCGATGCAGCCTATGCTTTAAGTAAATTCTCTAAAGTTGTCAAAAGCGCAAGTTCAACCAAAGAAGAAAAGGCTGTCGCTTTAAAATTTATGGTTCATATTATTGGAGATCTTCATCAGCCATTACACGCCGGCAACGGTTTAGATCGTGGTGGGAACGATGTTAAATTGAAGTTTTATGGAAAAGATACTAACCTTCACAGAATCTGGGACACTGACTTAATTGAGCGCCGGCATCTCAGTTATTCAGAATGGACTGATTGGCTGGATAAAGAAATTACTGCAGCGGATGTTAATCAGTGGAAATCTAATGACCCAATGGATTGGATTTCAGAAAGTGCTAAACTTAGAGATACAATATATCCAAAAGAAAACTCGATTGGTTATACTTATCAGTACAATAATATGCCAATTATCAAAAAGAGACTCAAACAAGCCGGTATTAGAATCGCCCATTTTTTGGACGAATTATTTAAAGCCCAATAAAATCAAAATACCCAAAATTAGAACAATAGAGAAAAATCATTGATGCTTTCGAAAAATACTAATAGACACATTTTAATAAACGCATTTTTACTTTTTGTTAGTTTTTTTATTTCTAGTACTAGTTTGAATGCTAAATCTACAATTTACAACAATGTAGAAGATTTAGCGGTCATGCAAAAACAAATCTCACTCGACAACCCCAATGCAGAAGACACTTTGATTATTTTTGATATTGACGACACTCTTCTTGAGTCTGTCAATTTTGTTGGTAGCGGAAAATGGTATGACTGGCAACGAGGAAAGAAAGTTTATGATCCTTCTGGTCATTCATTTGTGATTAATAAGGAACAACAATTTCATTGTATTTTTAGAACGCTGGGTACAACTTTTGAAATGGGTTCTACTAAATTAACTCAAAAAAATGCTGTTTCTATATTAAATCAACTCAAACAATTTGACTTACTCATTCTAACCGCGAGAACAGCAAAATACAGACAGGCTACAAAACGCGAGTTAAAAAAGCATCAAATAGATTTATCTAGTGAACATTTTTCCGAAACCGGAAAAGGGTTAGAGTATCAATTTAATGATGGCAATAGAACCGCAAGAGTAACCTATCAAAATGGCTCTATCATGTTGTCGGGACTAAACAAAGGCCTAGTTCTGGAAGACTTTTTACAAAAAACTAATCGACAATATAAGAATATATATTTTATCGATGACAGTTTAAAAAATATTAATAATATGAAGGATGTGTGGAGTTCAAAGTTAGGGGTAATGAAAATTTTTCATTACACTCACGTAGATAAATCTATCAGTAAATCTGAAATAGCAGAATCCGAAAAAGCAAAATATCATTTTGATAACTTTGTCAAAAGTGCGTACTCAGATCAGTTTAAAAAATTCCAAAACAATTCCTGTGATTAACCAGACGAGAAATAAAAGATGAGCGTATTTGAGATTAAACATCCTTTAGTTCAACACAAACTGAGTTTAATGCGCCAAGCTAATCGCAGTACTCGTAGCTTTAGACAATTGGCCGCAGAAGTTGGCAGTCTGTTAACTTACGAAGCGACAAAAGATTTAGAGCTTGAAGATTACCCAATGGAAGGATGGGAAGGCCCAATCTCTGGTCAGCAAATAAAAGGAGAAAAAGCTACGGTGGTTCCAATACTTAGAGCTGGCATAGGAATGTTAGATGGAGTGTTAGAACTTATGCCAAGCGCCAAAATTAGTGTTGTTGGTTTATATCGTGATGAAGAAACTTTAGAGCCCGTGAGTTATTTTGAAAAACTCACTGGGAAAATTGACCAACGAATGGCACTAATAATCGATCCAATGTTAGCTACTGGAGGATCAATGAATGCGACCATTAACCTTTTAAAAGAAGCCGGCTGTAAAGACATTCGAGCTTTGATTTTGGTCGCTGCACCAGAAGGGATAAAACGACTACAAACAAATCACCCCGATGTCGATATTTATACCGCAAGTATTGATAGCCATCTGAATGAACATGGCTATATCATTCCGGGGTTAGGCGATGCTGGCGACAAAATATTTGGTACTAAGTAGTCTTATCACCCTCTCTCCTGCCTATTCAGTCGATGGAGAAGATTAAATAAAGTTGCGTAAAATGATTTTCTCTCCTTCATAGGAGAAAGTTGGAAAGTGGGTGAATAACTCTAAAATACACTCTCACCTTCTTCAAGCGGGTCAATCTCTATATGGGTTGCAATAGATTGACCAATATCGCAAAAGCTCTCTCTAATTCCGGCATTAACTTCTTTTGACTCATTCGGTCTGTATGCAATAAAAGGAATATGCTCTCTAGTGTGATCACTACCTGGCCAAGTTGGATCACAACCATGATCAGCCGTTAAAATTAAAAGATCATCCTCTCTCATTTGAGACATAATTTCTGGTAATCGTTGGTCAAAATGTTCTAACGCGGCGGCATAGCCTCCTACGTTTCTTCGGTGGCCATAAGATTGATCAAACTCGACAAAATTTGTAAAAATTAAGCTCCCATTTTTGGCATGCTGCATTGACTCGATTGTTGCGTCAAATAAAGCATCATGCCCACTCACTTTTTTCTTGTGAGTGATGCCTCTATTTGCAAAAATATCGGCTATTTTTCCAACAGAATGAACTTCACGTCCACTGTCTACCAATTTGTCTAAAAGCGTCTTTTTGTGAGGAGGTGTTGTGTAATCTTTACGGTTACCTGTACGCATAAATTGATCAACATCTCCAATAAATGGCCGCGCGATAATTCGTCCTATATTATATTTATTAGTCAGTTCTCTAGCTACTTCGCAGACTTCATATAGTCGCTGTAAACCAAAATGATTTTCGTGTGCGGCTATTTGAAAAACTGAATCCGCTGACGTATAACAAATAGGAAACCCTGTTTTTAAATGTTGTTGACCAAATTGTTTTAAAATTTCTGTTCCCGAGCCGTGACAATTTCCCAAAACTCCTGAAATGCCAGTTTTCTCAATCAACTCAGTTAGTAACTCTGACGGAAAGCTATTTTCCTTTTCCATAAAATACCCCCAGTCAAATCTGACCGGCACGCCTGCAATTTCCCAATGCCCAGACGGAGTATCTTTACCTGTCGAAACTTCTTTACAAGCCGCATACAAACCTATAATTGGTGTATTATTGTAGAGACCTTCTCTTCGTACTTCTGTACACATTTTATTGGCTTCGCCTAACCCAAGTTGAAGTAAATTTGGAATTCTCAATGCACCTGTACGGCGCTCCGCACAACTGATTCTTTTAGCACACCATTCTGCAATGTGTCCTAATGTGTCAGAACCTTCGTCAGAGAAAGAAACCGCATCGGGTGTTGCACCCACACCTAAACTATCCAGCACCAATATTATTGCTCTTGGCATTTTCTTCCTCTATTAAAATACTAACAACACGTTAATTTGATTAAGGTGTAATTATACCTGCTTACCTTTCAATTTACTTCAAAACTGATAAACTTCTGTATTGTCGATTTAATTACAAAACACGAGAATTCAAAAATGGAAAAAACCTACATCGATGCGCAATCCTTACTCGATATGTCATTCAAGTTGGGAGTACAAATTCTGGAAAGTGGTTTTAAACCTAAATTTATAGTAGCGGTATGGCGCGGTGGCACACCGATTGGAATTGCAGTACAAGAAGTGATGGATTATTACGGCGTTAAAACCGACCATATCGCCATTCGAACGAGTAGTTACGTTGGCATGCAACAACAAAAAGAAGTGAATGTGCACGGCCTTGAATACATCATCAATAATATTAATGCTGATGATAGCTTATTAATTATTGATGATGTGTTTGATAGTGGTCGTTCAATAGAAGCTTTATTACGTGAATTAAGACACACTTGTCGGCGCAATACTCCAGAAGTTATAAAAGTGGCGACGGTATATTACAAACCAAAAAAGAATGTGACCAACATAAAACCCGATTATTTTATCGAAGAAACTGATGATTGGTTGGTGTTCCCACATGAATTAGTTGGTTGCACAAAAGATGAAATTAAAAATTGTAAAAACTTAACACTTCCAAAATTAGATATTTAAAATGCAAAACAAAAAACAGATCAAGAATATAAGTAAACGCTTTTGTGTTTTATTATTGTTGAATCTGTTTTTATTTTTTCCTTCTGTTTATTCATTAGATAACAATACGCATTCACTTCAGGGTAAGATTGTAAGTCAAGGAATTATTGAAGCATTTGTTTCAGAACAGAAAAACACGAACGATGTGTTCACATTTGAACCATCTGCGGTTTATAAAGTCGCTGATCAATATTATTTAATAAATGATCGCCCATTACCCAAAATTTTTCCATCTCAAATTATTTCATTTTCTGAAAAGCATCTCGCAAAAGAAGTCATCCTTCCTACTGAAATAAATAAGGTTGAGTTTCCACTTATTAACGATTCAAATAAAATTGAAGCTACCACTCAATCTCTCGATAATTCCTTCACTTTTGCATCCACCAGCTTTACATATTGTAGTGACGAAGATCCAAAAAAAGATAAATATAATCGAATAATTTACTGGCCTTATAAAGAAAAGGATCAAGCTAAAATCATCAACCCCAGTGCGAGACAACAAGGATTCATTTCCTCAATACAAGTTAGACGAGAAATCACAAAATCGCTCAAGTCTACCCGCTTTCCGAAAGGT
>JBMYPE010000146.1:0-5382 GCA_049600015.1 Kangiellaceae bacterium | reverse complement strand
CAAGCCTCAATTAACACCCAATTACCAATTGGTACAATTAAACCTGTTTCTTCCGCGACTGAAATAAAATCTGACGGGTTGATAATACCTAATTGGGGGTGTTGCCATCGAATTAGCGCTTCGGCACCTATTAATCTTTCTTCATCATCATATTGGGGTTGAAAATATAGCTCAAAATTTTGCTGTTCTATAGAAAGTCTAAGCTCTCGTTCAAGCTGAATGTTATTATTAAGTTTTTGTTCCATTTCGGGATCAAAAATAACACAGTCATCGCGACCATTTTCTTTAGCATTATAAAGAGCGACGTCTGCCAACCGTAATATATTGGATGCACTTTTCGTATTTTGATCTAATAAAGAAATTCCGATACTAGCTGAAATGAGATAATCGATATTACCTTCTGGAAAATAGAGAGAGATTGGCTTAGCAATTGAAGCTCTAATTTGATTGGCGATGTTGTTAGCTTTGAAAGCAGCTTTTAACAAGTCGTTTCCTAGTTCACTGAGCACGACTACAAACTCATCACCTCCAATTCTTGCAACGGTATCATTGTTTCTTATATTGGATTGAATTCGATTTGCAACTTCGATTAATAAATCATCCCCTGCTTGATGTCCGTAGGCATCATTTAATTGTTTAAAGTGGTCAAGATCAATAAACATGACCGCTCCAGCACTTAGTGTTCGCTTACTATTTTCCATGACTTGATTCAATCTATCACGTAATAGGGCTCTATTTGGCAGTTGTGTCAACAAATCATAAAAAGCCATGTTTTCAATTTTGGATTGATTAAGTTTCTTCTCGGTAATATCTTGAATTAGGCCAACCGCCAAGAGTAGTTGTCCGTTAGTATTTCTTTCGACTATTCTGCCCCTATCCCAAATCCAAATTAGCCCTTTGTCGTTCGGTCTAACCATGCGATATTCAATATCATATGGTTCGTCTTTTTCCATCATATTTTGAATCGCTAAATTAACTCTTGGCCTATCTTCATCTAATATGCAGTTTTGAAATTCCTCAAACGAGTTGTCAGACTTTCCGACTCCTGTGATGATTCCCCATTCTTTATTATGATCTACAACATTGGTTTCAGCGTTCCAACTCCACATGCCTTCACCTGAAACCTCCAATATATACTCCAACTGCTTTCTATTATTCTCAGCATCTTCTTTCAGCTCTGTGATGCGAGTGATATTTTTGGCATAAACGGCAACATTTATTTCTCCATCATTTGTAGTAAAAGGTACTTTTAGGGATTCAAAACAGTGTGTTTCACCAGTGGCGATATCGGTTGCTTTTTCATATACCGTTTCAATTTTATTATTTTTAATGACTTGTAATGCACTCTTTTTAAATTCAAGAGCCTGTTCTTTGTTGCCGGTAAAATAAGAGTCTTCCTTGCCAATCATTTCCTCCATCGTTGTTTGGTACATCTCAGCAACTTTTTTATTTGCAAATATGAAGTTACCGTACTTGTCTTTTGCAAAAATAGGCTCAGGGATGGAGTTTAATATTTTCCAATATAGCTGCGCATTTTCTTGAGATATAAGTTTTTGGTTTATCTTATCATCCATTTTAGATTTCACTTTATTTTAATTAATTAGATAAATAACAACGAATCTATTTTAGTATAGTCGGTTTCTATTGCTTTATGAAAAATAGCATTGTTCTAAATAAATATATATGAAGTATTATACAATCAGGAAGAGACAACACTGAGCTTGTGCCAATATAGCATCTTTTTGTCAAGTATTAGGCTGCTCAAAGGAAGTGTTAGGACACGAAAAGTTTTAGTAAAGGCTTGTTATTACTATTTTTCAACTTTGTTTTTAATAAGAACTGCTAACCTTTGTGAATGTCACTTAAGTGAGGTGTGTTTTATTGAAGTTTTGATTTTAATGAAGCGACACGCTTAAAGATTAGAATGTCGCTTCATTCGGAAGTGCGATTTTAACGTAGATAATTAAATCTGATAACTAACCGCTTTTTTCAGTAATTTATCTTTACTTGAGCAAGATTTAACATCTTTGTAATTGAACACGTAAATTTGGTCTTTATTTTTTGCGAAATTAGAGAATACTAAAGTGACATGTTCATCATTTTCTAAAGAACGTAAAGTTGTTCCGTAATCACATAGTGTGGATACGATAAGATCGGACTTTTTCTTATTTGCAGCAACTAATTGTTGAGCTTTTTTGTCGCGATATTCTTTCATTGCTTTTTCATATTGTTCCATCTTTTTATTGAGAACATTTACTTTTTCTTCCAGTTTAGCTTTAGTTTGACTTAATTTTTTGCTGTCTACTTCTTCACGCCTTGCTTTCCGTTCTAAATCTCTAATCGAGCGCTGTAAATCTCTGACTTCTTCACGTTTATCTCTTTGTTCATCTCTTAAATTTTCCATTGCTTGTTGGAATTCTTCGTATATTTCAACTTGATCTTCCCAATCGTGTTCAGAATAACTTCTAGTCGGTGCCACTGGCGCTTCTGGCACATTAGGCAAGTTATCTGCTAAAGAGTGCGCAATTTCTGATGTGAGAGTTCCTACGAATTCTCCAATACCTTCTCCCAAGGCTTGCCAATCACTGGCGTCGCCAAATCGATTTTGATTAAATGAAAATGTGAAAACCATTCCTTGTTTAGCCAAATAAGTTGACTCTGTGTTTCTACTAGAACCAGGAAAATAACTTCGTTCATCACCGCGCCTTGAATCATTGATTGAGGTTTCAAAAATTTTACTCATGATTCTCAGTTCTTTTTCTGCGCGAGAATAATCAGCAGCCATAGCCAATTGTGGGGCTATAGCTACACAGCTCGCAAGGACAGACAATTTTAATGTTTGATATATGTTCATAATAATTACCTCTAAATATTTTGTTTAAGTGACACTGTTAAACAAATAAATTTACATAAATTGAGATTAAAGTTTATTCGGACGAGATGAAGAGTTGTTTTTCTCTTGACCATTTACCGAATTGAATAGTTGATTGATTGCTTGGTTATTTTCAATCTGGTTATCCGCAATATAAGATAACTGTTGATCAACTTGTTTTTGATCTTCATACCTCTGTGATTGCCAGCCTGTCATCACAAAATTAATATCTTGCTGTCGTTCACTTCGATTTTTTTCTAACCAATCTGCTAGTCTGATTTTGGTTAAGTTATTTTGTTTTTCCAAAGCAACATTTAATTTCAAGTCAAATGACTTATCTAATGTTGATTTGTAATTTGTTAGTTGCTCATCCACTAGTTTAGATATTTTTTCTTCTGTTTGACTTCCGCCAAAACTAACGGTTAAACCCCTTTCTGAGGTAGTCAACTCAAGCTGAAAGACGACCATTAAAATAGCTAATGTTGAAGTCGCCATCGCGCTCCAATTTAACCAAAAAGATTGTTTAATTGGAGGTCTAACAGCGTAACGAGTCCTATGCCAGTCCGGTACATCTTGCTCTTGCCATTGGTAAGATAATTGATGCATTTCTAAATATTGTTTATGTGTCGATTGGCATTCTGAGCAATGATCTAACATAGATTCGACTTGGCGTTTCATTTCAGCCACGAGATTGCCTTCAATATAATCGTGAATATGCTCTATAACGAGTTGGTGATTACAATTGTGACTAGAGTGCATTTTGAATCTCCGAAAAACCTTTTAATTTATTTAACGCGGTGTATAGGCGTGTTTTTAACGTGCTTACTGAAACGCCTGTTTGATGGCTGATCTCTTCAAAAGTGAAATGTTGAAAAAACTTAAGTTCGACAACCATTTTTTGCTCATCTGAAAGTTTATTTAATACGCTACGAATTTGTTGATTTTTGTCTTCCTGAATATGATGAGATGCTGGATCACTGGTTCGTGTTGAAGCATTATTCTGAAATAAGCCGTCATTGATAAAACTTTCATCGGTTACTTCTCCCGCTCTATGCAGAGGGTTACGCCCTCTTGAGCGTAAAAAATCGGTTGTTTTATTTGCTGCAATTCTCATCATCCAACCTTTAAATTGTCCCTGGCCCCTATAGCTTGGTAAATTTCGGTATATTGCTAAAAAGACTTCTTGCATTAGATCCATCGCATCTGATGAGTTAAACGTCATACGCAAACAGTAGTTATAAACTAAACCTTCGTAGCGCTTGACGAGTGTCACCCAACTCCGCTCCGAGCCACCTAAAGCCTTGTTGATTAGTTTTTCGTCTTTATTTAATTGGAACATCTTGTTCTCGTTTTAATTTTTGTTTTGTTGCTTGGTTTATATGTCGTATGACTAGATCAAATAGTTTGGATTTAACAGAAAAAAACTAAACAAAATTTACCTCAGCGGCACAGAGGAACGGAGGAAAGAACGAAAAGAATAGGTATCTTGTATTTTACATACCTAAAATTAGTTTTTTCTGCGTTCTCAGTACTTCTCTGGTAGGTAAGTGCTTTATCTTTTAAGTCTGTTTAAGTAATTCTTGGTCAATTTTTTGGCTGAATATCAGTGATGCCGTGGCAAGTAGCGCGCCGGCATAAAAAACTAAAGAATGATTAATCACCCAAAGAATGCCAAATGCAGCGGGAATCACAACCGCAGCAATATGATTAATTGTAAAGGAAACGCCAGCCGTGGATGCAATGTCTTTTGGATTAGCTATTTTTTGAAAAAAAGTTTTTAGCGCAATTGCCATTGCAAAAAATAAATGATCAATAATATATAGACCTGCCGCAATTTGAGAGTTTTCCACCAACGCGTAGCCCACAAATACAAAAATAAGCCCGATATATTCTATAGTGAGTGCTCGTTTTTCACCGACACGGCCTATCCATCTGCCTATTGTTGGGGCGATTAACAGATTTAGCAGATGATTAATTATAAATAACAGCGCAATATCTTGAGGTTGATAGCCAAATTTTTCAACCATCATAAAACCCGCAAAAACCATGAAAATCTGCCGTCTAGCACCACTGAGAAAGGTCAGCAAATAATATAACCAGTAACGTTTTCGTAAAATAATACTTTTATGCTGTTCATGCGTTCTTTTAAAAACAGGGAAGGTTAGCCAAAGCGCTATGACCAAAATTAAAGCAAATCCACCAAAAATTAAATAAGTATGGGCATAATTGATTGCCGTGTAAGTAAACAAAATCCACACTATGCTGTAGGTGATTAAAGAGGTCATCGATTTAATAGAGATTAATCGCCCTAGAAAAGCTGGTGTTTTGGCTTTGTCTATCCATTGCAATGTGAGTGAGGTATTGATGGTTTCTGTATAGTGATAGCCAATTGACATTAATACAGTGGTTGCGTAAAGACCGTATTCAAATGGAAAAAAACCAGTGATGGCGACGCCGATTGCCATAATACATAAAGCGATAATAATAAAATTTTGCTCTTTTATGGCTGC
>JBMYPE010000145.1:0-5390 GCA_049600015.1 Kangiellaceae bacterium | reverse complement strand
ATTGATGTTTGACAACACATCATCCATGACTTCTTTAACAATGGCGATTCTAGATTGACTACTACCTGATGGCTTATTGTTCATACTGCCAGAAGTATCAATAACAAACATGACGTTAGGAATGATGTTGTCTGTGTCCTCTTCAGGCGCAAAAAATATCTCCGTATCATCTCCAAACGCAGCCTGCATGGAAAGCAGTGAATAGAAAAACAATACTAAAAATGATTTTTTAAATAATAATGAAACTTTCATAATAATTTACCTCAAACACATTCCGAACGACAAACTGCTTAACCTGAATATAGGTCATTAAATCCAAAATCTAACTTAACCATTACAAGCAGTTACTTCATACACCCAAAAATTATTAGTCACACTCTGGTTACCAACAGTCCCTGTCCCATCTATTTCTATAATTCTACAACCTATTTGACCGCTGGAATTGCCGCCTAAACTAAATCCTGCACACATAACCACATTACAATCATCAATCACTGTTGCAGTAGCTCTTGCCTCAATAGAATTTCCTGAATTCAACCATAAAGCTCCGCAATCCCCTCTCACACCTTGAGAATCAAAACAGAAAGGCCCCAGTGCTCCTTGAGTTCTTATTTGATAAAGAATGTGGTTTGGATCATTGATTCGATCTCCAGTGTTCGCCTCCGCAGCAAATCCACCTAATGCGCTTTCAGCCGCATTAAATGCTAGGTTTAATATATGTACATTACCTGCCATGCGCTCTTGCATTTGGCTTCTTTGAGATGCAGCTAAACCAATAATGGTTAGCGCCAACAACATGATCAAAGAAACAAACAAAGCCGCACCTTGTTGCTTGTTAGAAAAGCTTGAATTTTTATAAATATTCGTTCGCACAAATAACTCCTAAATTAATAATCAAACCTTAGTTGCAATATACCGTCATAAACAATCAATAGCAGACTGAGGATTAGCAGCCGTCGCAAGAACAGCATTTGGCATAAATATCGTTTGCTGGAAAAGCCTGCGAAGTAATTTATCATTACTATCTACTTGTGTATCCATCACCTGAAAAGACTTAGCTGCATCTTCAGGCAGAACTTCATCGTCGCTAGCTAATAAAATAGCTAAACGAACTGACATCACTTGATCGGTCATGCCAGCAGCAACAACATCTGTCGCATTTAAATATCGAGCAACTTTTCCAGATGGGCAACCGCCAGCAGAAACAGTATCAACACCATACAAAACTTGAAAATCAGCAACATTAGCGATTAAAGGTTGCGAACCACCGCCACCATTCCCTCTACATGCTAATTCGCCGTTATTATTAATAGAAAAGGTGTTAATGATTTGTCCCGTCACCACCTCACTTCCGTTACAATCAACATTAGACACACCACCATCAACATTCATATTGTATTGAATTGCTACTGTGTCGGTGACACCGTCTATTGACTGTACAAAATCAATTGCTGGCGGAATATTTAAATAATCGGGTGTCCAACTGCCTCTCTGAATTTGCTCCTTCAAATACATCATTGCCAAACGACCATCTTCTTGAATGATTGCCAGATCATCTTGTACACGATAATTTTGACTACTACCTAAAAATAACTGAACAACACCAGCGATCAAGAAAAGCCCCAGCGTACCTGCGATCATGAATTCCACAATCGTAAAACCCGCATTTTTTACAAAGTTTTTACCATTCATTTTTTTCAACTGATTCATGGTACTAGCTCCATCAATACACAGTTTCTTTCACTATCACCTGTAATTGCCTCACATGACGCATTAACATTGCTGACTTCCCCTAAATCTCTTTTAGCCGCAGAAGAGGCCCAATCAATAACGATACTCATTCTATTTCCGTCATTAATTACTCTCAAATTAGGTTCTGGTAAAGTTTGCTCCGCTGTCCAACAAATTTCCTGCAAATCAAATGTAGCCAAAGTTTGAATATCGCATACAGCAGGAACTCCACTATTACTTCTACAGGTCGTGGGTTGATTAGGGCAAGAAACAGGGTTAGCATCTAAAATGTAAGCGTTTAAGTAATCTCCGTATGGGACATTTGTTCTGCCATTAGATGTGGGGATCATAGTGACAACCTTAGAGGATCGTATTCTTGTCGCTAGCTCTTCAGCTAGTGCAGTCGCTTGGGAAGTGTAAAAGCCCTCTAAATTACTACTAACACCTGAGATCTGCAATGCAGCTACACCTAATAAACCAATCCCTAAAATTAGAGTCGTCACTAAAATTTCGATTAAGGAAACACCTTTTTGTTTTTTAAAGGCCGAAGTTTTTAGCATGTTGTGCTCTCCTCGGTAGTGATGCTGCCACCAGAACTTATGTGAATATCAGTTCCATTACCTTCATCATCACAAACATGAATATCACCGGCTACATTATCTGCAAAATCTCTAAACCCTGTAGACGTATATGTGACTGTATTGACCGCAGCGTCAGCCGTGATGGTTATATCTTTATTGGAAGGCGAAAATTGTTTAATAACATCGCCTGCATCCGCGCCGGTCGCAATCACAAGCTGAAAACCGTTTGCTGTTCCTTCTGCTCTAACAGACTCACCAAGTCTAATAGCTTCCGAACGAGCTAAATTCAATGACCCAATCACTAAGTTTGTATTAGATGTTAAGCGAGAATTATCTAAAAAGTTATTAAAGGCTGGAACAGCTAATGTTGACAAAATAAATGCAATCACCATAGTGATTAACAGTTCTAAAATGGTAAAACCCTTATTGGTTTTAATGTTAGAAAACTGATTAATTATATTTGACTCTTTAAGCATGTATGACTCTTTGTTATTTATTGTTTATTAATACCAGGCAGTAAGAATTCAATAGCTAATAAAGTGACTTGAAAAACTTATCTCTAGGATTAACTATGGACACTTGATAGTAATTTAGCAAACCCATCCCGACAACAGCAAAAGTTTGATAAGTGGAGTAATTTGAATGGAAAGTGTGATCTAAGTACGATTTGTAGGCAAATTAGCGTAATTCAATGGGTACAGCAAACATCATATTCTCAGGGTTTTCGGTTGGAAAATCGATCATTTCCCCGCCGTTTGATTTTAAACAATCTAGCACTTGATCAACCAAGATTTGTGGTGCAGATGCGCCAGCTGTCACGCCAACACAGGAAACATTTTTTAACCAGGACAATTCAATTTCATTTGCATTATCAATGAGATATGCGTTGCTACCCTGTTTTTCAGCCAACTCTTTTAAACGATTAGAGTTTGAACTATTTTGACTACCAACCACTAATATAAGATCTGAGTCTTTCGCTAGCTGTTTCACCGCATCCTGACGATTTTGAGTAGCGTAACAAATATCGTCCTTTTTAGGTCCTTGGATGTTTGGAAATCGTTTTTTCAAACTCGCTATAATGATTTGAGTATCATCGACAGATAAAGTGGTTTGGGTCATGTAATGTAAATTATTAGGATCTTTTACTTTCAAATCAGCCACATCCTCCACCGATTCAACTAAATACATCCCGCCGTTGGAACTTGAATATTGCCCCATAGTTCCTTCTACTTCTGGATGACCTTTATGACCAATAAAAACACACTCTTCATCTCTTCGGCTACGGCGATTCACTTCCATATGAACTTTTGTCACTAAAGGGCAAGTCGCATCAAAAATCTTAAAGCCGCGAGCTTTTGCTTCATCCTTAACCGCTTGCGAAACACCATGAGCGCTGTAAATAAGCGTACTATTAGGGGGCACGTCTGACAGATCTTCAATAAATATCGCACCTTTATCTTTTAAGCCATCTACAACAAATTTGTTATGAACCACTTCGTGCTTAACATAAATAGGTGCACCAAAAATATCCAACGCACGATTAACTATCTCAATCGCTCGGTCAACACCAGCGCAAAAACCTCGAGGATTTGCTAATAAAATTTTCAATGAATTAACCTTATTAAAAAGATATTTTTACCACAGAGACACAGAGGAAACAGAAAAAAATATATTTTACTTTCTCTATGTTCTCTGTGCCTCTGTGGTAAATAATCTTTTATCTTTTGTCTTTAATTTTTTATCTTTAATATTTCTATTTCAAATACGATCTTCTCGCCAGCTAAAGGATGGTTAAAATCCACCTTAACACTGCCACCTTCTACACTGCGAATAATTCCAGGGATTTGCTCACCGTTTGGTTGATCAAAACCAATAATCGCGCCAGTCTTTAATTCAATATCCTGAGGAAACTGACTCACATCCATAAAATGAATTTGATCGGGATTACTCACCCCAAACGCGTCCACGGCTTTCAATTCGAATGTTAGATTATCGCCAGCTTGTTTGTCCATTAAGTAAGATTCAAATGCATCGCTGAAACTACCATCTCCCATTTTCAACCAAGTCGGTTTATTAGACGGCTTTGTGCTATCAGCTATATTTCCATCGCTAAGTTTAATAGTGACATGAGCTAAAACCGCACTGTTTTTGTTTACTAAGTCGATTGATTGTTCTAGCGGCGTTTCACTTTCCATCAGCATTTTCTTTTTGTTCTTTTTTAGGCGCAATAAAAAAACTATCCCATAGCATCATGGCTGCACCTAAAAATATAACTGCGTCCGCAATATTAAAAGCAGGAAAATGATAACTGCCATAATACCAGTCTATAAAATCTGTGACCTTACCCATAGTCACGCGATCATATAAATTCCCCAAGGCGCCGCCTAAAATCAAACTCAATGACACACTTAACCACCACTCTTTTTTCGCGTGTAGTGTGTATAACCAGTAGATTAATCCTAAACTAACTACGCTTGATACGATGGTAAAAAAATAAACTTGCCAGCCGCCTTGATCCGCTAAAAAAGAAAAAGCCGCGCCTTCGTTATAAACTAATGTGAAATTAAAAAAAGGCATCACCTCAAACACTTCGCGATACATCAAGTGAGTCATTGCGTAGTGCTTAGTGTATTGATCAATAATAAAAAATATCACCGTAATCCAAAGCCATTTAATGCCTGTATCTAAAATACCTTGGTTATTTTTGGTTTCAATGTTTGGTATTTTGTTATTAGGCATAGGTTCGATTCTCACCATTACCATCTACATTTTCTACACATCGACCACACAATAAAGGATGCGTTTCTTCTATACCTACATCCGCTCTACGATGCCAACAGCGATCACACTTAGCTTCTTTAGATGCTGTTACTTCAACACTTAAGCCTGCAATTTCAGATTTTTCATCACTATCGCCAATCACCACTTTTGCCTGAGAGGTGATTAAAACAAACCTTAATTCATCTTCTAATTTATTAAGAGAATCTGCCAGCTCTTGATTAACGGTTAAAACTACTTCAGCTTCAAGGGATGAACCTATGCCTTTTTCTTTTCGCATTGATTCAATCTTTCTATTCA